>JAFUBK010000141.1 GCA_017460245.1 Bacilli bacterium | reverse complement strand
TATCTGATACTATCCCTGCAATAGATAATACAAATATATTATATGCTAACCATAGAAAATAACAAAAAAATGCTGTTTTTTTAATTGTAATTTCATCACCATTCCAAATAAATATAATATATATTATAGATGCTGCTAAAGGTAATATTGATAAAATACCATTATATGTAAAAATAGACGCAGTTATATATATTATTATAAAAAGTATTAAATAAGCAATATTAGAAAGTTTATTATATTTTTCTTTAAGAAGAATAAAATAATTTCTAAATATAGCCAATAGTTTTGTTATACATCCGCTAAAAGCACCTAGTAATAAGTACTGGATCAAATTTAGTATATTTGATGTTACAGTATTACTTAGAATAGTTTTTTTATCTTTTCTATGATAAGCAATTAATGAAGTTAAAAAGGCAATAAAGCCTATAATTTGCGATACTATATATATCAAATAAATCACCTCAATTTACTAGACCTTGATCAGCTGTTCTCATTATATCAATTCCTAAGTATTTTTTATTCAAAAATAATAGTTATTAACCAATTTTTAATAATTATTTATCAAAATAGGTAATATGTTAATTAATTTAAAATCATTAAAATTATAGCATAAAAAAGGTAGATTTTGTACTAATCGGCTAAATTTATAACAATTATCTGGGATTAGTTATTAAAACAGCAAATTTACTTTTATAGTTTTCCAAACATGTGGTAATGATTATTTATATATAAAAGTAGAATTTCTGATGTGAGTTTCATATAATAGGCATCCTAAAAAAACCGTTCAAAAAAATAGTATCAAAACGATACTATTTATTTGATACACTTTTATGTAAATTGTTAGCTTGTACAAAAGTATATATTCTATAACCAATAATAATAGGCCAAGCAATACAACCAATTAACATTCCAAGAACTAGCTTAATGAAAAATGCTACCAAAAAATTACCGGCAAGTGCTGCAAAAAACATAACACCATCATCCATTAATTTACTTATTAGCCTATAACCCCATGGGAAACCTGCTAACATATAAGCCATCATAACTCCATTACCATCGGCCTTACCAGCACAATAACCAATAATTCCGAAAACTAATGATACGGCAACTCCTATAATCAAACTTTTTAATGCTTCGTTTTTGGCGGTTCCAGCATCTTGTGCTAATTTTGCTTTTTTAGCATTAAGAGCTTGCTCGTTTTTTTCCTTTCTTTCTTTTTCGCATCCATCGCATAGATGACTTTCATATTTGTCGGCACATTCCTTGCATAAAAATTTTCCACATTTTGGACAAGTACCAACAACTGTCTCTTCGGGGTGTTTATAACATCCCATACCTTTATTAGCCATTTTTTACTTCCTCCTTAACTAATCACATTTAAATGACTTAACTATTAAAATTATATCACTTTTTTTGTAAGTTAACAATATTTTTAATTCTGATTATAGTAATCATTGAATTGTTCTTCATTAATCGGATTTATTGTATAATCATTTTTATTAAAAATATAATAACTAAAACTTGTATTATATTCCTTATCGCTTACTTTTATAGCGTCTTCATTATCATTTATTGAATAATTTCTAACAATTGAATAGCCGTAAGTTCCAGCAATTGAAGCAATTACTTCTTTATAATTTTCTCTTTTATATTTACTACAATCATCTATATAAGAATATTCATTACATCTATTATTAGCATTTTCTTTGGCTTTTAAATAAATAGTTTTTAATCTATCTTCTAAATTCATATCTTTAAATTCTTCTCTGGCGCTATTATATTGCAAATTATGATAGGTTACAAATTTTTCATAAACATTTTCGTTTCCAGTAAAATATACTGCTACCGTTATTGCTTGGCCAATAAAAAATATTACAACTATGATTAATATTGATAATCCAATAGAACCAAATGCTCTTCCAATGATAGAAGACATTTTTTCTTTTTTATAATGGCAAAAAAATGGAAACAAAAAATTTAATATTACTGTTGGGCAAAAAGTATATGCTATACCTGAACATATATGATTGTATTCATAATTATATATTGCTGAATGATAAATGCTTCTTGAACCTATAAAAAATGAAATTATAATTACAAGTATAGATGCAACTAAAAAACCAATATTTAATTCATTATTTTTTTTTGCGAAATAAAATTTTATTCCTAGTGAAATTATAATACAAATAAAAGCAATTAAATTAAATACTACTGCCGCTTTATCAATAAGGGAAGAACGAAAAATTGCAAGTAACAACCAACCTAATACTCCAACTATAAAAAGTATTCCACCACATCCTGTCGCACTGTCACTACTATTTTTGTTATCCATACTGTTAAAAATATATTCTAATCCCAAATATTCTAAAAAGCTCATAAATCAACACTTCCTTATAAAAATTCACTATAATTATATCACGTTTTAAAAATGTTTTTCTTCGATGTAAATATCATGCTGAACTTTATATGTTACTGATATAAAGTCGTTTGATGTGTATCAATTTTTACCTATTTTATACATCAAATTTTACCATTATGTTTCCACTATCTAATTTATCTAAATTATCAATATGTCCGATTTTTGTATAACTATAATTTGTATCAAATGATTTATAAAATATAACTAAACAATCATCCTTAAAAAGCATTACATCACCTTTTTTTATGTGTTTAGGGTTGCTCGAATTTGTTGTTAGTGAATTATTTAGATAAACATATTTTTCGTTATCGTTTAAATCACTCATGTTGTACTTTTGAGGTAATAAGCTAATAAATTCTTTTGCTGTATTATTATTTTCTAACTTAAGTGTATAAGTTCGATCATTAATAACTACTTTAATATTTGACATTTTTTTATTGTCATGATTGTTTTTTTCAATAGTTTCTGGTGATTTTTTACCATTTGTACAACCAGTAATTAATAGTGCGAAGCAAAAAGTAATAAACAATATTTTTTTAGTCATTATTTTAAATATTCTTTTAAAAAACTTTCTATCTTATCAAATGGTATTTTATCTTGTTGATCGTATAAATCGGTATGAGTGGCGTTTGGAATAACAACAAATTCTTTATTATTGGTATATTTACTGTCTTTAATCATATTGTTGTAGGCATCTTTTCCCATATAAAACGAATGCGCTTTGTCTCCATGAATAATCATTACTGCGTTTCTTATTTCATTTGAATAATGAAACAATCTTGTATTCATCATAGAAGTGCTAGATTGGATTGCCCATCCCCCGTTTGAGTTTAAACTTCTTTTGTGATATCCTCTTGGTGTTTTATAATAGGCATGGTACCCTTGTAAAAACTCTGGGGCATTTTCTGGTAATGGATCAATTACTCCTCCAGCCAAGGCATAATTTTGTGTTTTATAGTCTTCGTTTCTTTGATTATTTAAAGATACTCTCTGTTTATATCTTGCCTCTTCATTGTCTTGCTCATCAAAATACCCATTTCCAGATACTCTTGACATATCGTACATAGTAGATACAATAGTCGCTTTGATTCTTGTATCAATACATGCTGTTTGAAGTGCCATTCCACCCCAACCACAAATTCCAATTATGCCAATTTTTTCTGAATCAACATTATCAAGGCTTATTAAATAGTCTACTGCTGATTGAAAATCTTCAACGTTAATATCATAAGAAGTCATATATCTTGGGTTTCCACCAGATTCTCCTGTAAATGATGGATCGAAAGCAATTGTTAAAAATCCTCTTTCAGCCATTTTCATTGCATATAATCCACTAGATTGTTCTTTAACTGCACCGTAAGGCCCTGATACTGCAAGCGCTGGCAGTTTGCCTTCATAATTTTTTGGTTCATACATATCAGCAACTAATGTAATACCAAAATGATTTTTAAAAGTTATTTTTTTATGATTTACTTCAGGACTTAAAGGAAATACTTTGTCCCATTCATTTGTAATGTTTAGTTCTTTCAGTATATATTCCTCCTAGCTTTTATTTATATTATAGCATGTTTAATCTTTTTCTTATATTGTTTTATAAGAAATCACTTAGTTTTCTTGATTTTTCTGGATGAAGGGTTTTCCTTATGACTTTAGCTTCGATTTGTCTTGCTCTTTCTTTTGTTATATTAAATTTTTGGCTAAGTTCTTCTAAAGTGTGATATTTTTTATCTTTAAATCCAAATCTAAATGTTATTATTTGTTGTTCTTTTTCATTAAAGACATTTATGTTGTTTTTTACTTTTTCTATTGTTTTTTGAAGTTCTTTTGATATTTTCCCTTGCTTTATATATTTATCAAAATCATAAAATGATGGCTCTGAATCTATCTTTATATCTTCATTTATAATTTTTATTATTTCTTTTATAGTTTTTTCATCGTGATTTAACAATTCAGCTAGTTTTTTAGGATTTGGTTCTTTTTTTGCTTCTTTTGCGACTTTGTTTATTAATTTTATATCATACTTCATTTTTTTCATCCTTTTTTGATTGAAGATATTTTTTTAAATCTTCATCGTGATTTTTATAACCTTCTCTTAATGTTTCTGTAGCTTCTTGCATTCTAGTTAATGATGCGGCATATGGATTGAAACTAACAGGCTTGTTTTTGTCTTTGATGATATCTTCATAATATGGGTAGTTTTTTATTACGGCATCTTCCCAAAATATTGGGGCATCGTTTTCATTATATGGCACATTTAAAAAATTTAACATTTCTTTATATAGTTCAAATCTTTCTTCTAACATTTTACGGTGTAAGTCTGAAAATGTTTCGCCTTCTTCTAAGTCAAAATCTCTATAAATAAAGGCATTTTCTTTATAATGATTTTTTAAATAAATATAATTTCCCTCGATTTTTATGATTCTTTCTACATAATTAAGTGGTTTAAAATCTTCGTCAATGTTGGCACCATATGTGAAACCCATTAAGGCTTTTGAAAGTTCATCAAAGTAAAAAATATGATAATTGTAATAGTTCTCGGCTTTTTCAAGAAATTTACCGAGTGACCAAGCATCTTCGTATTTTTTATTTTTGTAATCTAACATTTCTTTACATAAGGCTTTTATTTTATCTTTATAATCTTTTATAATGTTTTCATAACCAATTTTATCGATGTTTTCTTTATATTCTAAATACTCATTATACTCTTCGGTTAGTTCGTTATATACTCTTATCCAAGTTTCAACATCATATTTTTCAACTTTTTCATTATCAAGCGCTAACCCTTTAATTAGATGTTTCATACTCTCGCATAAATTTATTTCTTTGTAAAATATTTGATATATTTTCTCATATTTGTTTTCATAGTAAGAATATTTGTCTAAATCGACGTTTTTTTCTTTGATAATTATGTCGGCAAATGTTTCGGCTTTTTCTAAGATATCTTTTCTAATGATATCATACTTTTCTTTATTTATATTTTCCTCATAGTCTTTTATATTTAACAATTCCATTTTTTTCTCCTATCTATTAATAATTATATCACAGTGGTATAATATTTTTGGTGATTTTATGAAAGAATTTAGTGGACGTTTACGCGAGATTGATAATTATGATGTTTTTAAAAACACAATTATTGATATAAACAAGTTATTTAGAAAAGTTTTTGGTGATGAGATTATTGATAAATATGATTTGTTTATTGATAACGCTACTGCGGGATCTGGTTATACACCTGTATGTGTGGTAGTGCTTCAAAAATATATTTTAATTAAACTTCACATTAAAGATTTTTCAGATAAAGCTAGAATTATGTATCAATATTCTCATGAACTTACGCATTACGTTTTTTATGCACTTAATGGTTTGGATAAAAAATTAGGACTAGAAATTGAAGAAAATATTGCTTCGGCTATGTCTTTAGTAGTATTAAAATATTTTAATTCGGATGAATTTGAAAGTTATAATGAATATGTTAAAAATTTAGACGATGCTAAATATCAAAAAGGATTTGATGTTGCTTGTGACGTCCATTATGATATTTATAAATTACGCGATATGATATTAAAAGTATGTAAAAGAGATGATTAAATCATCTCTTTAATTTATTTTTCCAAATGTGTCGAATGGAAAAACGCTGAAATTTGTAGTTCCTTTTATTTTATCAGAACTAACTACACCAATGATACGGCTATCAGTGGAATTGTTTCGATTGTCGCCCATTACAAAATAATAACCTTGCGGAATTTTGTTTAGTTTTATATCTGATAGCTTAAAATCATCGGTTTGTGAATTTCTAGAAAATTTTTCTTCTACGTAGTTATCGTTAATGTATAGTTCTCCGTTTTTATATTCAACAGTTTCACCAGGAAGGCCGATAACTCTTTTGATTAGTTTTGTATTATTGTATTCAAAGACAACAATATCAAACCTTTCATATGTTTGGTCATATTTTTTTAGCATTAAAACTTCATTATCTTTTAGTGTAGGATACATTGATGTTCCTTCTACTTGTACAGGGGTTATGATAAAACTTCTAATAAATATAACTACAACTATGATTACAATATAAGGAATTATTTCCTTTACAATATTTCGTTTTTCTTCTTCCATTTTGAGCCTCCTAAAAAGATAAGGCTGTACCTTATCTTCTTTCTTTTATTTTAGCTTGGCCTTTTAAAGTACGTAAATAATTTAATTTAGCACGTCTAACTTTACCTTTTCTAACAACAGTTACACTTTCAACTTTTGGTGAGTTGAATGGGAATATTCTTTCTACTCCAATTCCGCTAGACATTTTTCTTACAGTGAATGTTTTTCCAACACCACTACCTTGAATACTCATTACGATTCCTTCAAAAGCTTGAATTCTTTCACGTTTACCTTCGATGATTTTTACATTTACTTTAACAGTATCACCGACTCTAAATTCAGGTAAATCTGTTCTGATCTGACTTTTTGTTATTTTGTCAACTAAATTCATAGGTCACTCTCCTTTGTCTTATTCTATGATCATAACTAACGCCAGCGGATCACGACTTAATGATTTTATCATAGTTTTTAAAAAAATGCAAGAACTACCTACCACGTCCTTTGCTTTGGGTCATATAAATTTGATTTTCGTACATTCTACTTTTAAGTTCGTCTTCGACAAACTTGACTTTCAATAAAATATTTTTGATATATTTGGGATCTAAAAATGGGGCGTATTTTTTGATGATTAATGTTTTATATCTTTTGACATCATCAAGTACAAATACTAGGTCATCTGGACTGGTATCAGAATCATCAACAACTTCAATTAAGAATCCTAAATAAGCATTTAGTTTTCTTTGAGTTTTTCTTTTTAAAACTTTTTCTATTAATGATGGTTGTAAAAGTGTAAGTTTACTTACTTCTATTCCATCATATTTTATGTTGTTTTTAGGTTTAATATTAAAGCCTGTTAATTTTTCGTAGTCGAGATAACCATAGATTGTTGCGTTTTTCTCTTGATCAAAAGTATAGTTTTTACTCAGATAATCATCTCTCTTCTACTAAATCTGGTCTACGCTCCTTTGTTCTTTTTAAGCTTGCTTCTTCACGGTATTTTTTTATATTGGAGTGATGTCCTGATAAGAGGACACTCGGAACTTTCATACCTCTAAAGTCTACTGGTTTTGTATATACAGGGTAGTCTAGTAGATTGTTATTAAATGAATCGTTTAGATGAGATTCAGATTCGATTACGCCATCTATTAATCTAGTTATACTATCAGTAATAACCATTGAGGCAAGTTCCCCACCGGTTAAAACGTAATCACCAATACTAATTTCTTCGTCGGCTAAAGACCTTATTCTTTCATCAAAGCCTTCATAATGTCCACAGATAATTATTAATTCTTTTTCTTTTGAAAGGTTATAGGCTTTTTTTTGATTATATGTCCTGCCTTGAGGTGTCATAAGTAATACTTTCGCATCTTTAGTCTTTAAGCTTTCAACTGCGTCAAATATTGGCTGGGGCATTAGAACCATGCCTTTGCCACCGCCAAAGCCATAATCATCGACTTTTTTGTGGGGATCAGTACTATAGGTTCGTATATCATAAATGTTTATTTCAACTTTTTTATTTTGAATGGCTCTCTTTATTATTGAGGTGTTTAAAAAACCTTCAAACATTTCAGGAAATATTGTTAAAATATTAATCTTCATCTAAAAGGCCTTCTATTAAATTAAGTTCGATTTTTTCTTTACTTATGTTTTGGATAAATTCTTCAACATAAGGAATTAAATATTCTTTGTCGTTGTTTTTTATTACTAGTAATTCCTGATTAACGTTTTGTTTTATTGCTGATAGGACACCTATTAATTTGCCGTTGTCATAAACATCTAACCCTATTAAATCTTCATTTAATAAATCTGGAAATACATATTCTTCTGGTTTGATATAAACGTTTTTACCTTTGTATTTTAAAACGTCATTTATATCGTTTATGTTTTCGAAGGAAACCATATCGTAATTTTTATGAACTCTATAAGTTCTGATTACTAAGTCATCGTTATTTATATATAGGTGATTTCCTATATTAAAAACAAGTGATTTATACTTGAAATTAGAAAAAATTCTTATCTCACCTTTGATTCCATGAGTGTTTACTACTTTTCCAATTTGTATCATATAATCACCTACTTATTTCATATAATATTATACTTGTTGCGACTGCGACATTTAAGCTTTCGCAACGTTTATCCATAGGAATATATATATAATCATCAGCTAAATCTAAAAGATTTTTACTAACGCCATTTCCTTCATTGCCCATTATTATAACAAACTTTTTACTTTTTTCAACATTTTTTAACTCTTTTCCAGAAGTTACTTTTGTACTATAAATTTTATAGCCTGTTTCTTTTAGTTTTTTTATTTCTTTGGATAATTTTTTTACTAAAATATTTGTGTGAAACAACATACCTTGTGAGGCTCTTATAACTTTTGAGTTGTATAAGTCTACGGTATCTTCACTAATAATAATGGTGTCAATATTAAAAGCTACCGCGCTTCTAATAATAGTTCCTAAATTGCCAGGATCTTGAACACAGTCTAACATTAATATTTTGTTTCCTATATTATCTTCTTTTAATTTTGTACACAGTCCGATGGCTACCGGTGGTGTTTCCAACTGGGAAAGAAATTTCATAACGTTTATTGATACTTCGTTTACAGAAACTGTGGTATCTACATGGTTTCCTTCTAAAACAAAAACTTCTTGTAAACAATTTGCTTTTTCAGCTTCTTTTATTAGATGCATCCCTTCTATTAAGAAAGTATTTGTTTGATCACGATATTTTTTTTGTGACAATTTTTTTAACTGCTTTATTTTTGGATTATTTATTGATGTATATATCATATTTTCTCCTTTCAAAAAGCGATTTGGTCT
The DNA here is from genome assembly GCA_017460245.1 of Bacilli bacterium. Taxonomy (GTDB): domain Bacteria; phylum Bacillota_I; class Bacilli_A; order RF39; family UBA660; genus Coprosoma. The sequence continues at coordinate 9,535 of JAFUBK010000141.1, read as the reverse complement.
TACTAAATTTAACAATTTTCTTCGAATGTAAAAGTATATTTTCCACTTGTGTTTTGGATTATAACGCAGCTATTGTCATCAATGTTTTTGATGTCACTATTTTCTAAGTAGCCTTCTTCTTTTAAGCTTTCTATAGTAATAGATGCCTCTTCACTGTTACCTGGTAGTGAAAAAGCATTAGCATTAGCCCAGTTTTTGGCAGCTTTTTCAACTAATGTTTTTTGACTTTCGCTTATTTTTTCTCCATTTGTTTTTAAGATATTGGAAATCGCGGGAACAGCGATTAGTCCAATAATTGATAATAAAACTAGAACGGCCAAAAGTTCTATTAGTGTAAATCCTTTTTTCATATTATTCACCTATTTACATTATAAATAATTTTGAAAAATAAAACAATATAAAAAGATCTATTTCTTAATATGGACTAGATCTTTTGATATTTCTTCTAGTGCTTTACCTAAATTAGCGCTTGATTTATACTCTTCATTTTTCATTTGGTAATGCCCGGTTGCCTGCATTTCTTTGGCTCTTTTAGTTACAATATTAACTAATCGATATTTGGAACCAACTTGGTTTACCAATTTGTCTATAGATGGATATAACATATTCATCACTCCCTACTTTGATAATATAATAAATTATTTTAGAATACAACAAGTATTTAAAAATTTGACACTATTTAACGTTCTTTTTAAAAACTCTATTCTAAGTTACTTACAGCCTTTAAAAAGGCATTATAAATCCACTTTAAATAATCTTTTTTTTGGAGTTTATGGATCCATTTTTTTGGAATACTTTCGTACCCATAAATTATCCCTGCAAGAGCACCAGTTAAAGCTCCTATGGTGTCAGTGGCGTCACCTAAATTAATGGCTCCAATAACTGCTTCTTCGAAACTATCGGTATTATTTATGCACCAAATAACGGCTTCAAGAACGTGCACAACATAACCCGAGGATCTAATTTCGCTTAATGGATAATTGATAAAATCTGCTTTTAAAAGGCGATAATATTCATTTAAACTTTCTTCTTTAAAGGCTGAATAATCTAATTCTTTTATTTTTATATAACTTACAAATTTGTCATAGCCTTCTAACAAAAACATTACATATCTTATTAAGATATAACATCCTAAACAACTTATTTCGTGCCGATGAGTTATAGATGATGCATCAAAAGCAAGATCGATAATTTCACTTTCTTTTAAATTTTTTAATTTTGCATAAAAAGCGATTGGGATCATACGCATAATAGAACCCTTACCGTTGTAATTTATGCCTTCTAAACCAGCTTCTAATGGACTCATACCATCTTTATATCTTTCTATGGCTTTTATGATGGTTGTTCCTACTCCAAAGACGTTTTGCGATGAAGAATATTTTGAGTAGCTTATCCACTCTAAAAATTTATCAGCAAGATCTTTATAGTCTATTTTGTTTTTAGAAATAATTGAATCCATTGTGGCGAGCATCATAGAGCTATCGTCTGACCATGATCCTTCTGGAACATCGTAACTTCCGTGACCTAACATATCGGTTACTGGGTTGTTTAAAAGAGTTTTTCGATCACAAAATTCTACAGGAACCCCCATTGCATCACCGACTAAAAATCCGTAGTAACTTCCTTTAAATTTTTTTATCATATTAGTACCTCTTTAGTTATTTAAGTCGCTGTTGTCAAAAGGATATGGACAAAGTTCTTTTAGTAAAATTGTATTTTCGGTTCCATCGTAACCATATGTGACTATTTTAGTTTCTGGTTTACAAAAATCATTTAAGGCTTGACGACAGATAAAGCATGGATAACATGGTTTATTTGTTTTATTCATAATGTATATTTCTTTAATGTCATCTTTAGTATAACCGGCGCTGATTAGACTATATAAAGCATTTCTTTCGGCACATATCCCAGCAGCAGGACTTGATGTTTCGATGTTGACTCCTTCAAAGGTTTGATTATCATTAGTTATAATTATGGCTGCAACATTATATTTATAAACTGGTGAATAACTGTTTTCTAATAGTTTTTTTAATCTTTCTTTCATTTTTACACCTACTTTATTATGTCGTAAATTAGTGTTGGCTTGGCAACGACGCCATCTACTATTTCAAAACAATTTAAAACTTCTTGTTCATCGACTTTTTTGTCGTTGTAGTAAATTGTGATTAGGCTTTCTTCTTTCTCTACTTTATCTGACACTTTTTTATGAAGAACAAATCCGACTTCATGGTCGATAACATCTTCTTTAGTTAATCTGCCAGCGCCTAATTTTCTTGCAAGTTCGCCAATTTTTAAGGCATCTATGCTTTTTATATAGCCTTCTTTTTTGGCTTTTACTTCTATTAAGTTAGAGGAAACTGGAATTTTATCAATATTACCGTGCTGATACTTTACAAGTTCTTTAAACTTCTCATAGCCGGTTCCATTTTTCAAAGCATTTTCAACATATTCAATTGCTTCTTCAATTGGAAGATGTTTATCTAATGAAAGCATAAGTGATCCTAGATTAATTACAAGTTCGTTTAGGTCTTTCGGTCCATTTCCTTTTAAGGTTTCAATAGCTTCTAAAACTTCTAAGGAATTACCAACGGCATATCCTAGAGGCTGATTCATATCTGTTAGAACACAAATGGTTTCTTTGCCATTTAAATGACCTATTTTTACCATAATTCTTGCTAATTCTTTGGCTTCTTCCATAGTTTCCATCAAAGCGCCAGAACCAACTTTTAAATCGATGACTATTTTTGAAGCACCACTGGCAAGTTTTTTGCTCATAATTGATGAAGCAATTAAAGGAATTGATTTTACGGTTCCGGTTACATCTCTTAAGGCATATATTTTTTTGTCAGCTGGACACAAATTACCCATTTGTCCTACTAAAGCTACGCCAATTTTTTCGACTTGTTTTTTTAGTTGTTCTAATTTCATGTCAGTTTTAAAGCCTTCAATGGCTTCTAATTTATCAATTGTTCCGCCGGTATGACCGAGGCCACGTCCACTCATTTTAGCAATGTTTACATCTAATGAAGCAATTAGTGGAGCTAAAACAATAGTAGTTTTATCGCCAACACCACCAGTTGAATGTTTGTCAACATTATCGAAGCCTAGTTCAATTTTTTCGCCACTATTTAACATTACGTCAGTTAAATCGACAATTTCTTTATCACTCATACCATTAATTCTAATAGCTTCTAAGAGAACACTCATTTGATAATCAGCGATATATTTGTTAACGTATCCCATTACGGCATACTCTATTTCGGCTTTACTAAGCTCTTCTCCCCTAGTTTTCTTTTCTATGATTTCTAATATATCCATATTATCACCTATTTTATTATAGCATAAATATTTTAGATAAAAATATGTTGTGTCAAGGTCTTTACACAAAAAAAAGAATTTATTTCATTCTTCTTTCTATTAATTTTACTGTACGCTGTGGATCATCATATAAAGCATTATATAATTTTGGATAGTTTTTAAATTCATTAATAATTGCAATGTCTTGCTTTGAAAGTTTTACACCATATGGTTCGTTTTGTTCACTTACAATGTTTACTTCTCTTCCGGCTGCTTCATCTAATGATAATTCTAAGGCATCGGCTAATTTCAAAAAATTGTCTAAGCTTGGAGTTCTGTCACCACTTTCATACCAGCAAATAGCGACTTTTGAAACGCCTACTTTGTTTGCTAAATCGTCTTGAGACATACGAAGAGATTTTCTTTTTTCTTTGATTTTTCTTCCATTAATCTTATACATATAATCACCGTTATCTTTCTGTTAACTTGATTATAGCAATAAGAATATTAAAAAAGTTAATTTTTAACACTTTGTTAACTTATCCTTTTGGCCCACCATTTTATATTTTCTTTTCCTCTGGAAGAAGACAATACTCTGTATAATTTTTCATATTTTTTTATTTCGTTTAAAATTTCTAATTCTTTTTTTGATAAATAAATAGTATAATTGGTGTGATTAATAGTGACACCTTCGTTTCTGCCAAGAATATCATTTGGCGTTATAGATAAAGCATCGGCAATTTTTAGAAGTACTTTAATACTGAAAGAACGTTTATTGTTTTCTATTTGTGATAATGCGGAGGGAGATATTCCTACTTCTATTGCTAGGGCTTTTAAGGAAATGTGTTGTTCTAACCTTTCCTCTTTTATTCGCTGACCAATCATATTATTCACCAATTATCCTCTCGTTAATAAAATTATAACAAGTGAATAATTTTTTACAAACAATTATTAACTAATAGTTATTTTATATGTTGATTTTAACTTGTAGTTAATATATAATACAAATAGGAGGCACGCATATGAAGAAATTAAAAGAATTAAGAAAAGAAAATAAATTTTCTTGCGAACTTATGGCCAAAAAATTAAATATTACCAAGCCTTTTTATTGGCAAATTGAAAACAGAAAAAGACGTTTATCATATGATATGGCAATTAGAATTGCCGAGGTATTTAAAATGAAACCAGATGATATTTTTTATGATGATTTCAAAAACAAGGATTAAGTCCTTTTTTTATTTTGCTTTTTTTGTTATAATTATGCTGGAGATGCTTATGAAGAAAAAAATTACTATTGGTTTATTTATCGATGCCTTTTTTCCTATGATTGACGGAGTCGCTATGGTTGTTGATAATTATGCGAAAAGATTAGTTAAGTATGCTAATGTGATTGTTTTTGCGCCTAGTTATGAAGGCAAAAATTTCGATGATTCTGTATTTAATTATAAAGTTGTTAGGTGTAAATCTATGGATGTTTCTTTTTTAGATTATTCACTACCGAGACCTAAAGCTGATAATAAATTTAAAAAAGCTTTAGATGAAGCCAATTTGGATATCGTTCATATCCACTCCCCTGCTACTTTGGGAATGGCTGGAATTAATTATGCGAAAAAACATGGTATTCCAGTTATTGGAACGATGCACAGTCAATACAAATTAGATTTTAAAAGAGCTGTTAAGTTTAACTTTATTACTAATTTTCTTACTAAAAGGATAACAAAGATTTATGAAAAATGTGATGAGGTTTGGACTGTTAATGATGAGGTTGCGAGAATTTTTACTTCTGATTATGGCTATAAAGGAAAACCTAGAGTTGTTTACAATGCTACAGAAATGAAACCGCTTTCTGATAAGAAAAAAGCTTGCGATCGAATTAACGATTTACATGATTTAAGTAGCAAAGAAATGGTATTTTTGTTTGATGTAAGAATTAATAAGCTTAAATATATATATGTTATTGTTGATGCTTTAAAAATTTTAGATAATAATGGTTTTGATTTTAAGATGTTTTTTGTAGGTTCTGGACAAGATGAGGACGAGCTTAAAAATTATATTTCTTTAAATGGTTTAGATGATAAAATTATTTTATGCGGCAGGGTTACCGATAGAACTCTTTTGGCTAGCTATTATGCAAGAGCTGATTTGTTTTTATTCCCATCGCTATATGATTGTAATGCAATTGTTCAGCTTGAAGCTGCAAGTCAAAAAACCCCTACTTTGTTTTTGAAGGGTGCGGCAACTACTTCTTTAGTTAAAAATAATGTTAATGGATTTTTGGCGGATAATGATTCTGAAAAATATGCCGAAAAAATTATTTATATAATGAATAATAAAAAACTTTATGATTTTGTTTGTGATAATGCTTATAGAGATTTATATAAAAACTGGGACGATGTTACTGAAGATGTTTATAATTTATATTTAGATTTTATTAATGGTAAGGAGAATTAATATGGGATTATTTAGCAAGGACAGAAAAGACGCGAAATGGATCAAACCACAAGATAGTATTGGAGCGATTATGCCATTTATTATGCCTAAAAGGACAGATGCGGAAGTTTCTTCGAAGGTTGTTTTAGATATTACAAAGTTATGTGATTATGTTGATGAGCTTAATAATAGTGGTAAGCTTGATTATAAAATGACTTATTTTCAGGCTTTGGCAACTTGTGTTGGTAAAACTTTATATAATAGAGAGGCTTTAAATAGATTTGTTAAAAACAAAAGACTTTATTTAAGAAATAGCATTTCTATTGGTTTTGTTGCTAAAGATAAATTTAAGGATAATGCTGAAGAAAAAATGATTTGTTTGGATTTAAGTCCTAAAGATGATATTTTTTCGCTAACTCATAAAATGGCTATTGATGTATTTAAGGTAAGAAAAGAAGGCTCTAATGATATGGATGGTGTTTTAAAAGCATTTACTTCTCTTCCTAAATGGCTTTTATCTATTGTTGTTAAGATTGTTATGTTTTTAGATGAAAAGGGATTGAATCCTAAATTTATTACTGAAGGTGATCTAAATTATACAACAGTTCTTCTTAGTAATTTAGGCAGTATTAGAACCAATTCTTGTTATCATCATTTGAACAATTATGGAACTAATTCAATTGTAATGACCATTGGTACTATTAAAGAATCCAAAGGTAAAAAAACTGTTGATATTTGGGCAACTTTAGACGAGAGAATTTCTGATGGATTTTACTTTGCTCGTTCTATTCAGCTTATTCAGTATATTGCTTTGCATCCTGAACTTTTAGAAGAAAGATTATCTTCTAAGATTGAATATAATGAAGAAGACTTAAAAAATATATTTTAAGTCTTTTTAATTGATTTTTTTTGCTTTTTATTAGATAATGGATAAAGGAGGAAAAATTATGACTAGAGAAGAATCTGCTGATTTATTATTACCTGGTGTTAAACACGATTATAGTTATTATGAAAACTTATATCCACAGAGAAATTTACCAGATGGGGCGATTGTAACTAGATATGCTCCTAGCCCTACTGGGTTTATTCATATTGGTGCCCTACTTCAATCTTTTATTTCTAGTAAGATGGCTAAACAATCTAATGGTATATTTTTTCTTAGAATTGAAGACACTGATCAAAAGCGTTCTATTGATGATGGGGTTAATAAAATTATTAGAGATTTAGAAAAGTTTGATATTGTTTTTGATGAGGGTGTTACTAAAGATGGCGATAAAGGTAGTTATGGACCTTATACACAAAGTGAAAGAAAAGATATTTACTGGGCTTTTGCTAAAAAACTTATAATAGAAGATAAGGCATATCCTTGTTTTTGTTCTAAGGAAGATGAAGCTCTTGATAGAGAAAAACAAACTGCCAAGGGTGAGCGAACCGGATATTATGGTTATTGGGCAAGATGTCGCAGGCTTACTATGGAAGAAGTTATCGAAAAAATTAATGCCGGGGAAAAATATATTATTAGATTAAAATCTAACGGTAATTTTAACCGTAAATTTAAATTTAAAGATTGTGTTAAGGGGAAAGCTGAGTTTCCTGAAAACGACCAAGATATTCCTATAATTAAATCAGATGGCCTTCCAACTTACCATTTCGCACATGCGATTGATGATCATTTGATGGGAACTACTCATGTTATTAGAAGTGATGAATGGTACCCTAGTATACCACTGCACACTCAACTTTTTACTATGTTAGGTTTTAAAGTTCCTAAATATGCACATATTTCACCTTTGATGATTGAAGATAATGGCACTAGAAGAAAAATTAGTAAACGTAAAGATCCTGAAGCTGCAGTTAGTTTTTACCATGAAAAAGGTATTCCTAATCACGCTATTATGCTCTATTTAGCTACGGTTACTAATTCTAATTTCGAAATGTGGATGGAGCAAAATAAAGATAAAGATATTGACGATTTTACGTTTGAATTTAATAAAATGGCTACTGGCGGAACGATGTTTGATTATGATAAGTTAATAAACATATCCAAAAATTATATCAGTAAGTTAAAAGCTACTGAGGTATATGATATGGCATTAGATTACGCGAAGGAATATAATCAAGATTTTGCTTCTTTACTTGAAAAATATAAAGATTATAGTATCGATGTTTTTAATATTGAAAGAGAGCAAAAAAAGCCAAGAAAGGATATTGCTTATTTTAGTGATGCTAAAAATCAAACTTGGTATATGTATGACGAGTTATTTAAAGTAAAAGATTATGACTGGCAAAAAATTAATGATAAAAAGGAAATTAAATTAATTCTAAATCCTTATTTTGATGACTATTATGATATGGATGATGATAAAGATATAGGGTTTAATAAAATGAAGGACCGTACTGAAAGATTAGGCTATACTAGTAATATGAAAGAATATAAAGCTAATCCTGATAATTATAAGGGAAGTATTGCTGATGTAAGTATGGTTATAAGAGTAGCTCTTACTACCCTATCTATGACTCCCGATTTATATGAAATTATGAAATTACTTGGAGTTGAAAGAATGAAAAAAAGAGTTGAAATGGCTTTACAATAATTAAATTTTATTATATAATTAAAAAGAACTTTTAAAGTTCTTTAATGCAGGTGTAGTACAATGGTTAGTACATGGCCTTGCCAAGGCTAGGATGCCAGTTCGATTCTGGTCACTTGCTCCATTTAAAAATGACCCTTGAAATATCAAGGGTTTTTATATATTTTAAATAATTTGCGACCATTTTACGACCTATTTTCCAATTATAATTTCATTCCACCATTAGACATTTGTTGTTGTCTGGCAGCAATTATTTGTGCAGTTTCTGGATCTTTAGCGTTCCAATTTTGAATCATTTGACTAGAAATAATTTCACTCATAGGTAGTAATCTTGTCTCTAATTCTTCTGGTAATACTGGATAGTAATTTCTGCCTTGCTCAACAAGTGTAGTTAAATCATCTTGACCATTAATTTTCATTTCTTCCATATAATTTGCAACTCTAGTATGATATGCTTGTTCTAAAGCAGATTCATCGACCTTAACACCAACAGATGATAAAATTGGGTTTAAAAATAATAAATCGCTTCTTACTTCATTCCATCCAATTAAATCTAGTGGTGCATATTGTCTTAATTGCTGTCTATCAACTTTCTTGTTAAATGTTTTCTCACTAGAATTATCGACAACCCAGCCATCATGAATAGTAGCTAATACTCCTAATTTTTGTTCTTCAGAGAATCCTTGCATTTTTTCTCTAACTATTTCAAATATTTCAGCATTTTCTGGGCCATTAATGGCGGCCTCAAAAAATTTAGTTGTTTCTTCTTCGCTTAGACCAATTTGTTTAGCAATACCTACAACTGCATATTTTATTGAACCCATCGCATAGACTTGTCCTTCAAGTTCTTGAACAGATTCGGTTTGAATTTTTGCTGTTGCTTCTTCTTCACTTAATTCATTCCAATTAATTAGCGCTGCTTTTGCAATACTTTGATATGGTGTAGCCACATCTATCACACCCTTTCATTATAATTATATCATGATTATGATACTAATTTATAAATATTATCATTTTAGTGGAATTATTTTCATTTAGGATAAGCTATTATAAAAGTTAATGTTTTAACTTATATAGTGATAGTTTTTTCACTGTATAATTAATTGTAAGATGAGAGTGCTATAAATGGAAATTATATATTTAGTATATGTTATAGAATTGAAAGATATTGATAAAGTTGAAGAGTATAATAATGAATTTTTTATATATACTTATAT
>JAFUBK010000140.1 GCA_017460245.1 Bacilli bacterium | reverse complement strand
TGATAAAGTATGAATAAATATAAATATTGGACAAGTTCATAAAGTTCAAAGCCATAGTGTCTTACATGATATCTATAATTTAAGTTTAAAATTTTTTATTAATAACATTAATACATCTACAGGTAATAAAGCCAAAGAATATCTTCTTTCAAGGAATTTAACGCAAAATATTATCAAAGAATTTCAAATTGGTTTATCTTTAGATAAACGTGACGCCTTATCAAAAATACTATCAAAAAAATATAAAGATAGTGATCTTATGAAAAGTGGTTTAGTCGGCAAAAGTGATTATGGTTATTATGATTTGTTTTTAAGCCGAATAATGTTTCCATTATATGATTTAAATGGCAATGTCATCGCCTATAGTGGACGAATTTACAAAACTTCCGATAGCTCAAAATATTTCAATACACGGGAAACCGAAATTTTTAAAAAAGGAAAATTACTATATAACTACCACCGTGCTAAAGAAAGTGCTAGACAAAAAAATCAAATAATAGTCATGGAAGGATTTATGGATGTTATACGAGCTTATACGATCGGTATAAAAAATGTTGTTGCTACAATGGGAACCGCTGTAACCGCCGATCAAGCAAATCTTATCAAAAGACTAGGCAAAGATGTTATACTATGTTTTGATGGTGATGCAGCAGGGGCCAAAGCTACGATGTCCTGCGCTGATGAACTTATGAAAATTGGTGTCACCCCAACCGTAATTAGATTAGAAGATAACCTAGATCCTGATGAGTATATTCAAAAATATGGAAAAGAATTTCAAAGGCGTATTGATAATCCAATGAGTATTATGGATTTTAAACTAAACTACTTAAAAGCTAATAAAAACTTAAATAACACAGTTGACGAAGCTAATTATATAAGCGAAGCTATAAAAGAAATAGAAAAAATTGATGATGAAATTTTAAGAGAGGTTACGATAAAAAAACTAGTAACTCAAACTAATATTGACGAAAATTTGATTCGTGGTAAATTAAACATCAAACCAAAAGAAAAAGTTATAAAAAAAGAAAAAAAAATAAGTTTAAAAACCAACAAATATGAAGTAGCTCAGCGGAATTTAATATATTATATGTTTAAAAGCCCCGAAGTAATCAAAATGTATGATAATAGAATCACATATATGCCTTCCAAAGAATATCGTATGCTTGCCAGAGAAATAAGTATGTTTTACCGTGAAAACAACTTTATCGACATGGCTAGCTTTATCGATTTCACACATTGTGATGAAGAAGTATTAGAAACAATAAAAAAAATAAATTATGCCAATTTAAAAGAAAAATATACAATAAAAGAAATTGAAGACTATATAAATGTTATTAAAGATTATAACGTAAAAAACGAAACGAAAAGATTGCAAGAACAATTAAAAGAAGAATTAGATCCGATAAAACAAGCTGCAATTGCTCAAAAAATAATCGATTTAAAAAAAGGAGTGTAACAATGAACGAAATAAAAACATTTGAAGAAAGAAAAGAAGAACTGATAAAAACAGGGAAAGCAAAAGGACAAATAACTTACGAAGAACTCGCCGATAAATTAAAAGGCTTAGAACTAGATGCCGATTCACTAGATGATTTATATAATGCTTTTAACGAGAATAATATTAAAGTAGTGTCTGAAAATCCAGATGATGACGCCGGAGATACTAAAATCATGAGTGATGAAGTCTTAACCAAAGACTTAACTATTAATGACCCAGTAAGAATGTACTTAAAAGAAATTGGTCAAATAAAATTACTTACTTTAGAAGAAGAAACAGAACTTGCTGATAAAATAGCCGAAGGCGATGAAATGGCTAAAGCTACCTTAGCTGAAGCTAATTTACGTCTAGTAGTTAGTATTGCCAAAAGATATGTTGGAAGAGGATTACTATTTTTAGACTTAATCCAAGAAGGTAACATCGGACTTATGAAAGCCGTAGAAAAGTTTGATGTTACCAAAGGATATAAATTTTCAACTTATGCTACTTGGTGGATAAGACAAGCAATCACAAGGGCTATTGCTGACCAAGCAAGAACAATAAGAGTCCCAGTTCATATGGTTGAAACTATTAACAAATTAGCTCGCGTTGAAAGACAATTGACCTTGGAGTTAAATCGCGAACCAACCGAAGAAGAACTATCTAAAAAAATGGGAACAAGTGTCGAAAAAATTAGAGAAATTTACAAAATAAGTCAAGAACCAGTTAGCCTAGAAACTCCAATCGGCGAAGAAGAAGATTCACATTTAGGAGACTTTATTCCAGATGAGACAAACATGTCTCCAGAAGCTTTTGCTGAAAATGAATTATTAAAAGATGAAATAGCCGAAGTATTGTTAACTCTTACTGAAAGAGAAGAAAAAGTAATTCGACTTCGTTTTGGTTTGGAAGATGGTAGGCCACGTACTCTAGAAGAAGTTGGACAACTATTCGGTGTAACTAGAGAACGTATAAGACAAATAGAAGCAAAAGCTTTAAGAAAATTACGTCACCCTTCAAGAAGCCGTAAATTAAAAGATTATCTTGGAAACTAATGAAATTATCGAAAAGATTAGAAGCTTTGTGTGATTTAGTTCCAAATGGTTCAAACATCATTGATGTGGGTGCTGATCATGCATTAACAAGTATATATTTAAACAAAAATAAAAATTGTCGCGTTTTAGCTACCGATATATCTGAAAAATGTCTAACAAAAGCCAAAGAAAATATAAAAAAACATAATGCAACGGTAGATCTTTTAGTAACCGATGGACTTAACAAAATCAAATTAGACAAACAAATAATTATTATTTCTGGTATGGGAACTCATACAATTTTAAAAATATTAGACAAAAAATTAACCAATGATTTAATAATTAGTTCAAATAATGATATTCCGTTATTAAAAAAACAATTACACAAAAAGGGTTATCACATTTACGACGAAAAAGTCATCTATGATAAACATTATTATGTTATTACTTACTATAAATATGGTAAAAACAAAATGGATTATTATATTAGTTCATATTACACAAAAGATTATTTAAAGTGCTTGCTAAAAAATTATAGTTTAAAATACAAATATGAAAAAAGCATTTATCGAAAATTTGAATATAAAAATTTAATAAAAAAAATCAAAAAAGCAATACACAAAAACTGATATTTTAAATATCAGTTTTTCTATACAAAAAAGGTAGGGCCGTATTCTTCACTAGTTACACTATTTTTTTCTTCATAACTCGAATTATTATTTTTGCCAGCAGGCATATCAACTTTTTTAAATTCATTCATAACTTTAAACATAGTTTTCGCATTCTTTACAACAGGTGATACCTGCTTAACAATAGGAATAGCCTGATTTATAATGTTAAGTGTTCTTTGCGTACCATTAAGAAGATTGGTTAAAGAAAAACTGCCCCTTAAAGATCTAAATACGCTAGGTCTCGCCATACTTGTAAATGGAACTGCAGACTAAGGATTATAAAAATTCATAACAAGCCTCCTTCACATTATTATATGTTTTTAATAAAAAAAGTTTTGTAAAACCCAAAAATATGCTATAATTGTTATAAGGATAGAAAGGGTGTCAATATGCGAAAGCAATCATCTATGAAAAATAATATATTTAAAAACATCTTATCGCTTATTGGCGACTTCTTTAAGCACTTTTTTATTGG
>JAFUBK010000139.1 GCA_017460245.1 Bacilli bacterium | reverse complement strand
GGATAGATTTTTTTCTTATGTTTTTAAGCGTAATGGGTATAACCATTATGAAATTAGTAATTACTGCAAAAAGGGTTATGAGTATAAACATAATTTGGTTTATTGGGATAATGATAATTATTATGGGTTTGGTCTTGGAGCTAGCGGATATATTGATAATGTTAGATATGATAATACTAGAAATATAAAAGAATATTTAAAAGGTAAATATTTAAGGGAAAAACATACATTAGATTTAAATGAAACGCTGCAAAATGAGTTTATTTTGGGATTTAGAAAATTAGCTGGAATAAATAAAAAGAACTTTTATGAAAAATCTGGTTTTGATATACATAAAATTACTGTTTTAAATAATTTAATTTCTGATAAAATGATTTGTGAAAATAAGGATAGCGTTTATATAAATCCTGATTATCTTTACGTTTCTAATGAAATATTATTAAAATTTTTTGATGAAGATTTACTCAAACATTAGTTTGTGATAGAATGTAGTTGGAGGCTAGCTATGAAAAAATATGTATTTAAAAAAGAAATAGGATATATTAGAAATAGTGAGTACCGGGAAAATGCGGAGAGATTAATTGAGCTACTTCCTGATTATTTTTTTACAGTAGCGGCTAGTTCAACAGGAAAATATCATCCGAAGTTTGCTGCTTTAGAAGGTGGGCTGGTTAGACATACTAAGGTGGCAGTTAGAATTGGATATGAACTACTTTATAGTATGATAGGGGATGTTTTTTCTCCTAGAGAAAAGGATTTGATAATTTTAGGCTTGATGTTACACGATGGGCTTAAACATGGAAAAACTTTAGAAAAATATACAAGGTTTGATCATCCTATTTTGGCTAGCGAGTTTGTTTTGGAAAATCAAGGCAAGACAACTTTTAATGATGAAGATATAAAATTTTTAGCTGATATTATTGCAAGTCATATGGGTCCATATAATACTAATCAGTATAGTGATGTTGTGTTGCCAAAACCTAAAAATAAATATCAAAAATTTGTTCATATGTGTGACTTACTTGCCAGCCGGAAATTTTTAAATGTTGAGTTTAATGGAAATGAAATAATAGATTAGGAGGTAATATTTATGAATTTGAAACCTACGACACCAAAAGTAACTTTAATAGCTTATACTAATCCAGTAACTGGTGGGAGCGCTGAAAAAGTTGTGGCTGCAGCTTCTAAATTATGTTACGCAAATAGTAGTCCTTCAACTTTACTTGAAGGTTTAGATGACAAGGCTACTAGCGATTTTTTGGCAAAGCTATCTAATTATGGGCATATGAGTCCGGTTGAACACATTTCTTTTACATTTGGAATTGAAGGAATAAGTAGAGCTTGTTCACACCAAATTGTAAGACATAGAATTGCTAGTTACTCTCAGCAGTCGCAAAGATATGTTGATTTGGCAAATAGTGAAGTTGGGTTTATTGTTCCGCCTGAAGTTAGAGAAAACAAGGCTTTATTTGATGAGTATACGAAAAATGTGGAAGAAGAGTTTAAGGCATATGCTGATAGTGCAGAAGTTTTATATCAAAAATATTTAGAAACGTTAGACGAAAATCAAAGAACTAAGAAAAATGAACAAAAACTGCGTAAAAAAGCGATAGAAGATGCAAGATACTTACTTCCGAATGCTTGCGAGACAAAAATGGTTATGACGATGAATGCTAGAAGTTTACTTAATTTTTTTAGAGAAAGATGTTGTAATAGAGCTCAGTGGGAGATTAGGGAAGTTGCTGATCAAATGCTTGATTTGGTTTATCCACTTGCACCAACTATTTTTGAAAATGCAGGAGCACCTTGTTTAAGTGGTAAATGTCCTGAAGGGGCAATGAGCTGCGGTAGGCCAAAAGTAAAAAAAAGAGGTGTATGATATGAACAGAGGCAAATTAATTGTTATTGAGGGAACCGATTGTTCGGGAAAAGAAACACAAACTGAACTTTTGATTCAAAAACTTAGAGAAAAAAATATTAAAGTTGATAAATTTAGTTTTCCGAATTATAATTCGCCGACTGGTAAAATAATAGGAGGCCCATATTTAGGTAAAAGTTATATAGGCGATAGTTTTTTTGAAGAAGGACCAACTCATGTTGATCCTAAAGTGGCCGCTCTTTATTATACAGCTGACCGTAAGTACAATATTGATAAAATTGTGTTTTTACTAGAAAATGGTGCTAATGTAATTCTTGATAGATATATTTATTCTAATATGGCTCATCAAGGTGGAAAAATTGATGATGAAAAACAGCGAATGGATATGTATAATTGGCTTGATAATTTGGAATTTAATTTGATGGAACTTCCTAAGCCTGATATTGCGGTATTTTTACATATGCCAACTGAAAAAGCCCAAATTTTAAAGAAAAATAGGCTTGAAGCTCCAGATGGTCATGAAAAGGATTTAGATCATTTGAAAAGTGCGGAAAGAGCGTACAAGGAACTTGTTTTAAAATATAACATTCATACTATTGAATGTGTAAGTAATGATGAAATAAGAGCTATAGAAAGTATTAATGACGAGTTATATGAATATGTTGCCAATAAATTAAAATAATCTTCATATATTGTATTAGGGGTGTTTTATGAAGATTATTGCCCACAGAGGTATTGGAAATGTTTATAAGGAAAATACAATTGATGCTATTTTTGAAAGTTTGAAACAAAGATTTAATGATGGTGTTGAGTTTGATGTTAGAATAACTAAAGATTTTAAATTTGTTATTCACCACGATCCTTTTTATAAAGGCCATTTGATTAGTACAACTAGAGCTAAAGTATTACAAAAATTAGGATTAAATACTTTAGAAGAAATTTTACAAAAAGTCCATAGCAATAAAATTATTATGATTGAAATTAAGGAAGAACGAGATAAGTATCATATTTTAACGGCTATGCTTTATCGTATTTTGAAAAGATATAGTTTAAATTATTATCTTCAAAGTTTTAATTATAATTTGATTAAATATTTTAAAAAGAAGCATCCTGAGTTTAAATGCGGACTTTTAATCGGTATTAAAATGAACGTAAATAAGTTAGATAATGATTTGGATTTTAATTCAATTAATTATAAACATATTAAAAAAGCTCCTTTAAAGGAGACTTTTGTGTGGACTATTGATGATAAGAGGCAGTTTGATAAGCTTAGGGATAGTTTTAATATTATAACTGATAAATCTAAATATTTTTACGAACTTATACATGGGAAGGATGTATCTTTACCTTTTCAGAAACTATAAATGCATATTTGTCAAAAGACCTGATGGTGGCTATAACATCTTCGGTCTTTTTTCTTTTAGTAGTAATCAATAATAGTTCTTTGTTTGTTTTAGTACTTTGTAGTGTGGTTATGTTAAATTTTTCTTTTTTTAAATGTGAAATTAATTTATCAGCCACATTTTTATTTATCTCGACGGTAAAGGTGTTTGTTCCAAGCGCAATTTTTGACTCTAAGTAACTTCCAAAGTATGAACCTACAAGTGAACCTAGGGCAAAGAAAATTACTTTTAATGGGTCTTCGGTTAGGTTAATAATAACGGTGCTGGTGACGATTACCCATACTAATGAGGCGATAAATTGCAAAATTGCACCTAGTTTTTTTTTGCCGTTGGCGACGACTATTAATCTTAATGTCGCAAGTGAATCTTCGATAATTTTACAGACAAATATACCAGCGTAAACTAAGAATTTCATAAAATCACCTAGTATTATTTTTTCAATATTTATGGAAACTATTCTTTATGCTTAATAATTTTTATAAGCAAGAAGGAATTTGGTATATAAAAATTGTATGTTTTATGTAGGAGGGAGATTCTTCTTCGGGTGCCTCTTTTTTTTAGGGGGTTTTGGACCTTTTGGAAAGGGGCGTGATAATATGAGACGAAGAAAGTCAGAAGATTTTCTAAAATTTCTTATTATTATATTGTTCCTTTTAATTATCTTAAAGATAGTTTAAGTAACAAAAAAGCACCACCTTTATAGGTAGTGCCCACCAACATGGTAGGCATTTGCGTAAACAAATGTCCTTCCTATCTATATATTATCACTTTTGAACTATTTTTACAACTTTTTTTAATAATAACAAGGAATTTGATATATAAAATTTGTCTGGTGTCTATAGAGGTGTTG
>JAFUBK010000138.1 GCA_017460245.1 Bacilli bacterium | reverse complement strand
CAGAATCTTAATTTTTAAATTTAAAATCAACATTATAATAGGATTTTATATCAACATTTTCTGTAATTACAATTCCATCTTTAGGCTTTGAAGAAACATCAATTAAAGTCGCTACGCATTCTTTTTCCTTACCATCACGAATAACTTTAAAAGTAATTTTATCACCTATTTTTTTATTTTCTACAAAGTCATATAAATCTTGTTTTCTATTTATTTTATGATTTTCAACCGAAATAATTTTATCGCCAACTTTTAAATTAGTCTTAGCCAAATCATCAACATAGGTTACAAAAGTTTCTCTATTTTGAACACTATGTTTAATATCAGAATATTTAAAAGCCACTAATAATGCCGTATCATTAGCCTCTTCTAACAACAACTTATTACGATATTCTTCATCTTTAATGGACTCGCTTCCCACAGTAATTTCTTCTTCCTTAGAAATATCCCAATTTGGATTAATAAATGCATACAAAAGCATTGGAATTGTTCCATCAACTTGTGAAACATAAGCCATATTAAGTGAGCCTTTCATTTTAAATGAATTTGTATAATCAATTTTATCTTTTGTATCAAGAATTCCTCCAGGAGCTTCTATATAATAAGGTAATCTTACCGTTACTAGTAAAAAACAGATAACAACAAAAAGTAAGCCTTTATAATTTTCTTTAATGTAATTTTTTATATTTTCATATACTTTACTAGTCATAGTATCTTCCTTTCACTACTAATTTATACTTTTTAGGTGATAACATGAAAAAATATTTTAACATCATAATCATTATTGTTTTCTCTTTTTTGTGCTTTGACATATTAACCTAATCAAAGAGTATTTTAAAATCAGTTAGTTTTTCTTTAGAAATATGGAAAAATAACATTTTCCCATCCCTTTTTCCATTTTTTGTAATATCAGAAATAATGATTAAATATGGTATACCTGAATTTATTGGTAATCTGTTAAAACCAGTTATGAATAAATTGTTCAAAATAAAAAGTAGTACCGCTTTTATTCTCGTTATGAGTATTATATCAGGTAA
Source organism: Bacilli bacterium (assembly GCA_017460245.1). Lineage (GTDB taxonomy): Bacteria > Bacillota_I > Bacilli_A > RF39 > UBA660 > Coprosoma. Next base: position 4,413 of record JAFUBK010000138.1, on the reverse strand, counting down.
TCCTTCAAACGCCAAATATACAAGAGAGTTATATTTAAACAATGATATTAATATTTATGAGGCAACAAAGATTTTATGTTTTTCGTGTTTCGTAAGCCCAATGTTTATATTAGGAACTGTTTCAATTCTTTTTTTAAACAATCATAAAGTCGGTTTTTTTATTTTGTTTTGCCATTACATCGGCAATATAATTATAGGCCTGTTACTTCGAAATTACCACCCTTCACCAAAAGAGAAAACCAAAGTAAGTTTAGGTAAAGCATTAAAAAGTATGTATGAAAAAAGAATTAGTAATAAAGAAAGTTTCGGACAAATCCTTACTAATTCTTTAATAAACAGTATTAACACCCTTCTTTTAATTTTAGGTGTTATTTCTATATGTTTAGTCTTTACAACCATAATCGACAATAACATAAATTTAAGCAGCGTTCTTCAAAGCATTTTAAATGGCTCCATTGAAATAACACAAGGTTTAAAATATATTAGTTTAGAAGCCTTACCACTAAAAATAAAATGCGTTTTATCAGTTATGATTTTATCATTTGGTGGATTAAGTATTCACCTTCAAATAATGGGAATATTAAGTGACACAAATATAAAATATATGCCTTTTTTATTATCAAGACTAATTCATTGCCTTATCTCAGGCTTTTTAACTTTTATACTTTTTGATTTATATTTTAACTAACCACTATAAGTATAAATATAATTAAACGGAATTTCCTTTTCTAAATAATCACTATCTACGCTGTAGCTAACCTTTATGTAGCAATTATATTTAGAAGAAACAGAAACGCAACCATTTTCCATTATAGGCTTACTAATTTCTACTGGTTTTGGTTCAGTAGGCATACTAATTACTTGATCTCCTATAGTAATATCATTAGAACCAATAGTAATATTCGAGCTTCCAACATTACAAGTATTAGAAAAGCACGAAACACTGCTTATATCTTGACGTTTAAAATAATTATTAAGTGTAGTTGCTACTACGCTATTTTTACTAATAACTGATGTTTTTAAAGATGAATCTACATAAACGTTTTTTAATTCTAAAACAATTTCAAAAAGGAAAACAACAATAACCATAGTTAAAGTAAAAGCCGCAAGTAACTCCACTACTGTAAATCCTTTATTATTTTTCATAATATCATTTCTTTCTTATTACATAATTTTAATATATTATATAGGCATTATCTTTATTTGTTCCAGTACCCGATAATTTAATATCAGAAGTCAAATAGAAAACTGGGCGAACACTTAAAGGTCCATTACTAGCAGCTGAATACAAAAGCTGACCAGATGAAGAAATATTCCACACAAAATCACCTGAAGTAGTTGAAGTAGGAAAAACCGGTGACATCGTCCATTCATAAACATTCTTCTTAAGCCAATTACGATGCTCACATGATCCTGAAGAGTAAAATACAGTTCTACATGTATCATTTAAATCGGCCTTAACATAATCTAGTGCTGACATAAGCCCAATTTGACCTAGCCATTTATAATTTGCACTTTGTAAAGCATCTTCGCTTAAAAGTTGATTATTACGTTTGATTGGCCCAACTTCAAAAATATGTTCAGTAATTTTTGATTTAACATTTTCAGACAAAGTATTTAAAAATTTATTATTCAAATAATAATTAATATACGAATCATCACTTGGTAAATTATATGTTGTAGCATTTCCTAAAACCCTTGGCATTGCCTGTATTCCATTTTTAGAAGCATTCAACGTAGAATTACTTTTACTCCAAACATTACAACCAGAATAATTTTCCATAGGAGTATGATAACAATAATCAGCTGTATTCGAAGAATACCTTGTTCCCGATGTTGTATTATTTGCTTTTATTCCTCCTGTTTTATTTATAGTTGATGAATATCCTGGATCCCATATTAACTTATCAGCAAGAGGTTCATTTTTAATCACTTTAAACGTACCATCAGATTCAATACTAATTATTCGATAAATATCTTTATCCAATTTTATATAATTACATGGATCATCGCCCCTAAAAATATGTCTTCCTTTTTCTAGCGGATCATCGTAAAGCCCACAATCTTCAGCTCTGCCTATAAATGAACTAAGACTATATTTTTCACTTCTATCATAAACAATTGTCGCAAATGTACCATCATTATATTCAGCAATTAATCTATTAACGTTTTCACTACTTTTAAGTAACTTTATAAAATTACGCATATCTTCTGACATATCACTATTAGTAGTTTTTGCAAGTTCTTTCAAAGAAGTCGCATCAGCAGACGCATATAATATTTTTTTAAAATTTCCTTTTTCCGCAATTTTGTCACATAGTCCAGTCCCATATAATCCAAGACTTTTATTACAACCACTACCATCATATATGACCAAATATGGTTTTTCATTATTGGCCAATTTTTTATTGGCCAATTTTTGATACAATTTTTCAGTGTCAACATCATTTTCAATCAAATATTTTTTAACCGCATTTAAATTATATATACCTTCAACAGTATTATAGTTATAACTATTATTATAATTAACAACTAAATTTTTAAACTGAATGTAAAGTAAAACTAAAACTGTCAAAACAAAAGTCGCAACAATTAACGTTTCAACAAGCAAAAAACCCTTATTATTCATTTTTTTCATAAAATTACTCCTTTAGTATTTGTAATTATCTTAAAACTATTATATAATATATTTAAGGTAATTTCTAGTCCTTAAACAAAATAAATAAAAGAAAAAGGAGAATAAAAATGCTTAAAACTTTTGATTTTCAAAAAATCCCTGTAGTCGATATTGTCAATGAAATTTTAGTTGATTCATCTAAAAGAGGTGCTAGTGACATTCACTTTGATCCCTATGAAGAATATCTCTTAGTAAGAATTAGAATTGATGGCGACCTTTTTGATTATACCCAAGTTCCAAACTCTGCACGCGATTATATGGTAACTAGAATCAAAACAATTTCAAAAATGAACATCACCGAAACTAGGAGGCCTCAAGATGGCGCCATTAAAGCCACATTACAAGGCATTGACTTAGACCTTCGTGTCTCTTCTCTTCCTGTAAGTAATGGTGAAAAGATAGTTATTCGTATTCTAGATTATTCAATGAGTTTAGCTGGTATTGATGAATTAGGATTTAGCGAAGAAAACTATAAAAAATTATTAGAACTAGTATCCATCCCAAATGGAATCATCTTAGTAACCGGAGCAACAGGTACAGGTAAATCAACAACCGTATATTCTATCTTACAACATCTAAACCGCTCAACAACCAACATCATAACAGTTGAAGATCCAATAGAAATGGACATCAAAGGTGTAAACCAAGTCCAAGTAAATAGCCAAATTGATCTTACCTTTGCATCAGCATTACGTTCAATACTACGTCAAGATCCCAATATTATTATGATCGGAGAAATTCGTGATACTGAAACTGCAAAAATAGCCGTTCGTGCTTCAATTACAGGTCATTTAGTTTTATCTACAGTCCACACTAACAACTCGCTTAATACAATAGAACGTTTAATAGATATGGACGTACCAAAATACTTATTAGCATCAGCTTTAGAAGGAATAATTTCGCAAAAGTTAGCTAGGAAACTATGTCCTCACTGCCGTACTTTAAGAAACACCACCGACTATGAAAAACAAATTTTCAGTGTTGTTACAGGTAAAGTACCTGAAGCCATTTACGATGTCGAAGGTTGTGAGCATTGTCATAATGGTTATAGCGGTCGTATCGCTATTCAAGAAGTTCTAATTATAAACCAAAACATAAGAGACGCCTTAAGCAACAATGTTCCAAAAGAAACTTTAAGAGATATGGTTTATAGTGCTGACGTTACCACTCTATTAGAAGATGGATTAAATAAAGTTATTGCCGGTGAAACAACATTTAGTGAAATTATAAATTTAATAGAACTAGATGATGATAATAAACTTTCCGAAAATTATAATTTAAAACAAGCCATTAATCTTACTAAAGAAGCTCACATAGCTAAAGAAAAAGCTTTAACCCAGCAACAGTTCATTGGTAATCGTGAATCTCATGAAAAAGAAAATCAAATGGTTGAAAATTTAAACATTCAAAACTCTTAATAATTAAGAGTTTTTTTATAAAAAAAATTAATTGAAAACCAATTAATTATACAAACGTTTTTAATTTTTTTACTTCTTCTTCCCCAAACTTATACAAATTTTTAGCTAAATTCAAAACTTTATTATCCACTTCTTTTTCATAATTAGTAATCATTTTATCTAAAGATAAATTTCCCATTGTAAAACCTTCAATAACCATTGAAGCAATAGCCGAATCACTATTATCATTTTTAATTTCTTTATTTATTCCCATCTTCGTCATCATATCTGTCATAAATCCAGTTCCCTTAGCCTGTTGATCATATTTTTTTAACATTT
>JAFUBK010000016.1 GCA_017460245.1 Bacilli bacterium | reverse complement strand
TTGATAAAAAACAATACATGTCATTTAATTTTTGTTTTTTTAATTCATATAATTTTATAATTGAGAGTTTTGATTTTTTTTCTAAGATATCTAGGCAATCTCTTTTGACTTTCTCTCGCCATAAAATTATAAATTTTTCTGAATTATTGGTGTCTATTGTTTCTTCCATTGCTTTACTAGGAACTATCCCATACTTATTAACAATATTTGCAAAATCAGTATAATAACTTCCTTCTATTAAGTTTCCATAATTATCGTTTATGATGGTTTGGTTTAAATATTCAATATCGGTTTTATTTTCAATAATATAATTGTAAATAAAATTTGTTTTTTCTAACTTGTCAAAAAAAGTAAAATAATTAATTGAAAGAGACAATTCTTCGGGATTAATATTCATGTTTTCAATAATATTTCCTTCAATCATATTAACGCTTGAAAAACACCAACATCTACCACTTTTTAATTGATCATAATGGTGATAACTGGGAAGTTCGACATTGAACTCAAAAGGGTTTTCAGCGATTATTTTTTTATCTAGCAAGGCTTTATTAATTCCTTGTTTTGTAATTAATTTTTCAAGTTCTTTGTTTTCGGGAATGTTATAATTTTCTGCAAAAACATCGATGTCTGTTAAAGTAATATTTTTCATAATTACGCCTCTTTTTTCTTTTGTTTTATTATACTACTAAGTTTTTAATACTTTATAGTTTTCTATACTCTAAAATGAATAGAATTCATTAGATTGTTTAATGGTGCAAGGAAAGGGATTTGAACCCTCACAGGCTAATGCCCACTACCCCCTCAAAGTAGCGTGTCTACCATTCCACCACCCTTGCATAAAAGTGAGTTTTACTCACTTTTCAAGGCTTTAAACATTTTTTTCCATAAATTCTTTGATGAGTAATTTAAAATTCCTTGTTTATAAATTCTAAAGCCATACTTTGTTAATAAATATATTACCACAATTACTAGTAAAATAGCAATGATAAATTCGAAGATTGAAAACTGTCCTAAAATTAGTAGACATGGAGCTAAAATTGCCGAAATAAATGGTATGAACGCAAAAACTTTAATAAATATTGAGCCCTCAAATACACCAGCCATAACAGCTAAATAATAACCGACTAGGGAAATTATCATAATTGGGGTTTGTAATTGCTGAAAATCTTCGATATTAGTGGTCATCGAAGCTAAAACGCCAGCTAGTAGCGAATAGGCAATAAAGGTTAGTAACATCATTAATAGGGCTAACGGGATGATATATTGTAAAGTGTCCATAATTGAACTATTTAAAAACGATGATATGCCGCTTGATATATTTAATGAACCGATTTCAACTATTTTACTACTTCCGGTAAAATTCCTTATAATAATGCCTATTACAGCAAAAACTATTAGTAGAAGGCCTTGTAAAATTACAAATAAGTTAGCGGCAATTATTTTAGAAGTAAGATGTGTTTTTGGAGAAACATTGGAAATAATTATTTCCATTCCTCTTGTTGCTTTTTCATCATTTACTTCAGCGCCTATCATTTGAACCAAAAATATTGTTAAGGCAAAAAATGGTAATATAAATATTGGAAACATTGTTTCTACCATTAACTGCATATTTTCTTCATCACTACTTTTATCTTCGTCTAACACTTGCCTTTCAATTACTATTGGTGAAGAGATTTTACTTAATTCTTCTTGGTTAATATTTGTTTCTTTTAAAGCAAGATCAGTTTTTGTATTGTTTAAAATTGTTCCAAATGAAGAGTAGTCAGTAATATTTATGTATTTATTGGTAATAAGTGTAGCTTTAAGAACATTTTTGTCACTATCTAATATTAGTCCCCAAGCTGATGATTCTTTTTTTAACAATTCATCTATTGGTTTGGTTGCCTTTTTAATTACAAAATTAGAATTTTCAGAGTCATTTTTTTGAAATATAGCTAAATATTCACTATTTTTTGTTTTTAATATATCATAAGCTTTATTAGAATTATCAACAACATATATTACTTGGTTTTCAGCAAAGTCTCCACCAAATATTTTAATAACACTATCTAGATTTATTAGACCGGCACTTAAAACTAAAAGTAAGATATTAGCAAATAAAAACCATTTTGTTTTTATTTTTCTTTTTAAACTAACGGATATTAGATACTTTAATTTATTACTCATAGTTTTCACCTACTTTGGCAATGAAAATTTCATTTAATGTTGGTTCTTCGACAGCAAATTTAGTTATATCTGATGATTTACTTACTTCTTTAAAAACACTATCTTTTACTGATAAATCTTGAATTTTTATTTCATATTCTGTAGGATGTTTTATGATATCTATAACACCATCTATTTGTTTTATCTTATCGATATCAATTTTACCTTTGATCAGGATGTTTTTTTTGCGGTATTGTTTTTTTATTTCGGTTAAATTGCCGCTTAAAACGTTTTTACCATCTTTTAAAACCACTAAATTTTCACAAAATAGTTCAACGTGCTCCATACGATGAGATGAAAAGATTATCATACTACCCTCTTTAGCCATTTGAGCTAATTCTTTTTTAAACATTTCGACATTGAAAGGATCTAGTCCGGAAAATGGTTCGTCACATATAAGCAATTTTGGTTTATTTAGTATGGCAGTTATAAATTGTATTTTTTGTTGATTTCCTTTTGATAGTTCTTTTATTTTTTTATGTTTATAGTCTTTTATTTTAAATTTTTCTAAAAGTTCATCTAATCTTTTATCTATTTCAATTTTTGTCATTCCTTTTAAAATACCATAATACTGACATTGCTCGGATACTGTTAGTTTGGTAAGCAGGCTGCGTTCTTCGGTTAGAAAACCAATTTTATCAGTAACAGTATAATCTATAGGTTTTCCATTTAAAGTAATGATTCCACTATCTGGTTTTAAAAGACCAATAATCATTCTAAAAGTTGTTGTTTTTCCGGCACCATTTACGCCTAAAAGTCCAAAAATTTCACCGGATTTTACGGTAAATGATAGATTGTCTACAGCGCAAAAGTTATCATAATATTTTGTAATATTTTCTACTTTAAGCATATTTTTCTTCCTTTCTTTTTCAATATAACAAAGGTGTGATTATTAGGTCAATGAATTATTCTTAAATTTTGAATTTTGAAAAATGCTTTGATTTTTGCTTTAAATTTAAAAAATCTCCATTATTTTGGAGATTTAAATTAATTTTTCTCTACTTTATTATTTAGATAAAATATAATTTAAATTTTTATTTTAATAAGTTAAAGTTCCTTTTGAAAGTGTTAAAACTTTTCCAGTTCCTTTTTTTAG
>JAFUBK010000137.1 GCA_017460245.1 Bacilli bacterium | reverse complement strand
CCGTAAAATATCCTTCACTGACTAACCTATTTTCAGAAACACCATCAGCTCTATCAAGCCAATTTTCAATTTCTGTATAATGTTTTGAACAATATTTTTTAAATGATTTAGGTGTTACTTTACCATCTTTTGAAGCAAGTCGTAAAAAACTACATAATGAATTTTCAACACCCTCCGTAAAGCCATCCAAATTAGTTATATCAATATAATAATTATCATTTTTATTAAAATCTAAAAATCCGCCTTCTGTAGGAACCATTTCTATTTTCTTTTCTTTAATCCACTTAAGTAAATATGCCCCAATTAAATTTTTCTTATCAAATATTCCTTCTTCTCTAGCAATATAATACGCAAGTAAAAAGTCTTTATTAAAAGGAATATCTCTAAAATTATTTACTTTTTTAGGAATGTTATAATTAGTTTTATCTATGCGCATTTTTGATTTGGCTTCAAATATTGTTGCCACAATCGCAACAACAACCATAACTAAAACAATTAAAGGCCAAATCAAAATACCAATCAAATCCCAAATTGTTTGACTCTTATTAAGTTTAGCGCCTTCCAAAGCCTCAGAAACAACATCATCATAACCAGAATTTTTAACAATCTTTAAAGAATTGAAAGTTCCATTTGGAAAACCTATTAATGCAACTACATAATCTGAAGATTTTAACACGCCATCACTTTTAAAAGAAATTCCTTCATTTGAAATACTATTCTTACTCTTAAATCCATATGAACTATATTTTATTCCTTCGTTATTTCCTTTATTAAAAACCGTCAAATTATAAACTTTAGGAGCCGGATTCATATTTTGCGGCAAAAACGAGAAATACATAATTTGTGTATCATTATATTGCCACACTAAATTTTCCACAATATAATTTATAACATAAATATGTCTTCCATACTCAATTCCATGACATAATTCCAAACCACCATTAGTATAATTAATACCATTTTTATACGATTTTTCACTTTTTGAAGCATTAATATTCCAAGAATCAACATAAGTATATTGCCTATCATCCATCGACACTTTAAAATCAGTAATTTTTCGGTCCTCTAAATTACCAAAACTATGATAACTTTCAGTTCCTTCATTTGCCTGCATATCCCATACTTCAGTAACATACCCATTACCATTTTCATCAATATCAACCGTTGTTTCAATACCATAAATAGTGTTTGCTGAAACTTTATCCATCATAAATAAACTAGCAATCAAAAATAAAAACAAATAAAATTTTTTCATATTATCACCTAACATAAGTATAACATAAAAAGTCTAAAATACTAGACTTTTGTTGTTATAATATAATTTATTCATCCTTCTTCATACTAGTAACAATTGCCACACCATTACTAGTTCCTATTCTACTAGCCCCTTTTTCAATAAGTTCGTTCATAAATTTATAAGTTTTTATTCCCCCAGAAGCTTTAATTTCAAGTAAATCATTCTTGTGTTTATTAATAATTTCAACATCTTCTACACTGGCCCCTCTAGATCCAAAACCAGTAGAAGTTTTAATAAAATTAACAAAAGTTTCATTACATATTTCCGTCATTTTAATAATCTCTTTTTCCGTAAGTAACGACGTTTCAATAATAACCTTTAAAACTTTGCCTTCAATATTATCTCGAACTTCTTCAATTTCTCTTTTAACATAATCGTAATCTTTATCTTTCAAAGCACCAACATTGATAACCATATCAATTTCATCAGCACCATTTTCTAAAGCTTCAACTGCCTCAAAAGCCTTAACTTTAGGTGTGTTCATACCAAGCGGAAAACCAACAACACTACAAACACCCACATTACTATTTTTTAAAAGTTCTTTAGCTAATGAAACATAATAAGGATGCACACAAACAGTTTCAAATTGATACTTTATCGCCTCTTCACATAATTTAACAATGTCTTTTTCTCTAGCATCCATTTTTAAATTAGTATGATCAATATATTTTCCAATTTCCATAATATCCTCCTTACACCAAAAAATACTATAAATATAAGGTCAAACAATCAGCAGTACCACCTTATTTCATAGTATTTAGACGTTTTATTATATGGTTCTCACCGACTTAACTCAAAATACGTAATTCATTATCTAGCTTAATTAGTTTTTACTTGCCACCATCATTCGTCAATTAACGCAATAATAACACAACTTAATATTTTAGTCAATTTTTTTAAATACAAGCAATTTACTAAAAACATAATTCAAAATAACTACAACAACTTGAACAATAATTTTAGCAAATGCATCATCCATATGCATAACGCTATAAAACAAGTACATAAGGGCCATTTCTATAAGCAAAGTAGTTACTCTAGACAGTACAAAACTACTAGCTTCCTTAAGAATATCATTAGACTTACTTTTAAATACGTACTTTCTATTTGTAAGATATGCAAAAGCAACCGCACATACCCAAGAAAGCACATTAGCAATTTGAATATCTAAATCACTTTTAGCTGAGAATAAAGTGTTTGCAAAAAGTAAATATGTCCCAATACTAACTAACATAGTAAGTATTCCTACAAGCATATAGTTTATAATTTCTTCATATTTTTTATAAAGTTTTAACATATTTCACCTAATCACTAACTATTTTATACGGGTTACTACCAGCCCCAGAACCAGTAAGTTTAAGACCTGATTTTAAATACACAACTGGAATAACACCGTGTTCATCCCCTGGTGCTCCTTTAAGAGCTGCTCCAACTACATTTGGATACCAATTAGAATCTATATAGAAAACACTTGATTCAACATTACCAAACCTTGTTATTGTCCATAAATCTGCAACACTATTATATACCGGCCATGCTATATAATTGCTTTCAGCACAAGCCTCGTTAGAATTAACCATATCTAAAGTACCACAATTATCTAAATCATCATTAGCATTTAAATAATCGCTAAGTGATATTAAACCAACATTATAAGAAGTTTTTGTTCCATTATTAATTTCACTTTGCCTAATAGTACCAATAGTATTAGTCATCATAACACGACCATCATTAAACTGATGACTAACTATTAATTGTTTTGCCTCATCACTCAAATTATCATAATAATCACCATTTAAATATGCTTTTAAAGAAGATGTTTGCCACGAAGCCTCAGACATTTCATTCCACATCATTATATTATCGTCATCGTCACCAAGGAGTTTAGATACATGTGCAATTTTTAATGTTCCATCAGATTCATATGACATTATCCGCCAAACATCACCATTAAATTCTATAGCATTGTTTGGATTTGCCCCTTTAAAGACATATCTTCCAGACTCTTCATATAAAGTTTCATCTTCCGAAGCAAGTTCCAGAAAATCTTTTCCAGCATTTTCTTCACTACCACCAGATCCACTACTAACAACGCACACATCATTTTCAAATGAATATTTATAATGCATATCATCAGAAGAAGTTATTGAAACGCTAAAATCAGAACCAAAAGCCTCTCCAGTAACAGGATTTTTTATATCCAAGTCATCTAAAAAACCATTTGTATACAAAGTAGAAATAGAAACTGATGTAGGTACATCCTGACCGTTAGCTATCAAATCAGTTACATAATTTTGCGCGGCTTTCTTAATTGTATAAAGCTGCTGATTACATGCTTTTACTTTTGAATCATTAATAACATTTTGAATAACTGGTACAGTAATTAATGCAATTATTCCAATAATTACCAAAACTGCTAGAAGTTCAACTAATGTAAAGGCTTTTTTATTCATAATTATCCCCTATCTTTCAATAAAATTATATCTTTTTAAAAGTATAATTGTCAAGAATAAAAGTAATATTCTCCAAAAGCTTCCAAAATTTTTAAAAATGTAAAATAAAAATGCAGATTACTCTGCATCTTTAATATCTTCTAAAATACTTTCAATTTTATTTCCATATTCAATAGATTCATCATACAAAAACCTAAGTTCAGGTATTTGTCTAATATCAACTCTATCTCTAAGTGCATGTCTAATAAATCCTGAAGCACTTTTTAAAGCTTTATCAGTCGCTTCCTTTTTAGTATCATCTAAAACAGTATAATATACTTTTGCAAAAGACAAATCATTGGTAACTTTTACATCCGTTATCGTAACAAAATTAATATCTTTATTCTTCACTTCATTTTCAAGGATATAACTAATCTGTTCAATTAAAGCATCCGAAACTCTTTCAGATTTTATACTCATCGTTTAACTTCAACCATTTCATATGATTCAATTATATCCCCAGGTTTAATATCGTTAAAGTTTTCAATCGTAACTCCACATTCAAGTCCTTTTTTAACCTCTTTAACACTATCTTTTTCTCTTTGAAGTGAACCAATTTCACCATCATAAATAACAATTCCATCACGAATTAATCTTGCTTTACTATTTCTAGTAACAACACCTTCAGTAACTAAACATCCAGCAATATTACCAACTTTAGAAAAGTGAAATAGCTGTTTAATTTCAGCATTACCTAAAATCTTTTCTTCATATTCAGGATCAAGCATACCCTTCATCGCTGCTTCCATTTCTTCTACAACTTTATAAATAATGTTGTAAAGTCTAATATCAACACCCATAGATTTAGCTTTATCTTTAATCGCATTAGTAGGTCTTACATTAAAGCCAATAATAATCGCATTAGAAGCTTTTGCCAAAACAATATCGCCCTCAGTAATCGCGCCAACACTATGTCTAATTACGTTAACCTTAACACCCTCAACATCGATTTTTTCTAAAGAGTTTTTAACCGCCTCAACGCTACCATTAACATCGGCTTTCAAAATTACATTGATTTCTTTTAAACCTTCACCTATTTGTGAAAATAATTCATCCAAAGAAACCGCTGCCTTTTGATTAATTTCCTTAAGTCTTGCTTGATTTTTACGTTCTTCGGCAATTTGTCTAGCTTGTTTTTCACTTTCAAATGCCATAAACTTATCACCAGCAGCAGGGACATCATTTAATCCCGTAATTTCTACAGGTTGTGCTGGCAAAGCAAACGTAATTTCTTCGTTTTTATCATTCTTCAAAGTTCTAATTTTACCATAAGCCGTTCCCACAACAATTGGATCTCCTAGTCTTAAAGTTCCATTCTGAATTAAAACAGTTGTAATTGGACCTAAGTGTTTATCCAGTCTAGACTCAACAACTGTACCAATTGCATAACGATTAGGATTAGCTTTCAATTCCTGCATTTCTGATACAAGCAAAATATTCTCTAAAAGATCATTAATACCTTCACCAGTTAAAGCCGAAATTTTCGTAAAAATAACATCTCCACCCCATTCTTCAGGCATAAGGCCATACTCAGATAGTTCGGTCATAACTCTATTAGCGTCAGCACCAGGTTTATCAATCTTATTAATGGCCACTAAAATAGGTACGCCAGCAGCTTTCGCATGATCAATTGCCTCTTTAGTTTGTGGCATAACACCATCATCTGCTGCAACAATAATAATAACAATATCTGTAATACTAGCACCCCTAGCACGCATTTCTGTAAAAGCAGCGTGACCCGGAGTATCAATAAAAGTAATTAACTTTCCATCACAAGTAACTTGATAAGCTGATATAGCTTGTGTAATTCCCCCAGCTTCTCCTTCAGCTACATTAGTCGCTCTAATAGCATCAAGTAAAGTAGTTTTTCCATGGTCAACGTGTCCCATTATTGTAACTACTGGTGGTCTTAAAACAAGATCTTTTTCATCATCAACAATTTCATAAGCTTCAAAATTAGCAACATTAGCACTTTCTTCTTTTTGTAGCTTTTTATTATAATCTTCAGTAAGTATTTCAGCATTTTCAAAAGTAATTGGACTATTAATATTCACCATCAAACCTAGAGTAAATAATTTCTTAATAAGTTCAGAACTAGGAACACCAAGCTCATTAGCCAAAGCTCCAATAGTCATATTTTCCTTATAAAGAACAACATTTGAAGAAGATTTTGGCGCATTACTTTTTAATTTTTCATTATTTTTATACATTTCCTTCTTCTCTTTAGCTAAATCTTTCTTATTAACTGTCTTTTTAGGTTTATTGTCCACAGTTTTATTTTTCTTAATAGCTTTAGGAGTCACTATCT
>JAFUBK010000015.1 GCA_017460245.1 Bacilli bacterium | reverse complement strand
TATTATCATAGCACATCTTTGTTTTTTTTGACAATGTTAAATTACAAAATTGACAAAATAGGTGTTTTTAATTGTCGCTTTGTGTTAAGTGGCGTACAATATATTGAAAGATAGGAGGCATAAGTATGTATTACTATGGTGGATACCAAGGATATGGCTGTGGTAATCCTTGCTGTGGCAACCAAGGCGGTTATGGCGGTGGCTATGGTGTTGGTTACGGTGCAGCTATTATTTTAGTTCTATTCATATTATTAGTAATCATCATCGGAACTAGAGCATTCGGTGGTAATAATTTTAATTAGTTTAAAAAGAGTTGATATACAACTCTTTTTATTTTAAATATTCAGTTATTTTGGTTTTTGCAGTTTCAATAGTGTTTTCATAAGGAATCATGATGTGTGTGTAGTTAGCAGCATTTACCTGGGTGTATGTAGGTCCCATTGAGCTTGCACCATCTAAATTATAGGTTTCTATTTGCCAGGCTGCTGGATTACTTACTTGTGACTGAATCAAGGTAGTTATTTCTTCATAAGTAGCGTTGGTTTCAAAGGAACCGTCAATTGCTTTTAGAATTTCATTGTATTTTGTAAGATACTTTGGTGTGGTTACTTTTTCAATGATTTTTGTTAAGACTTGTTCTTGATTTTCACCTCGATGGCGATCTCCTGATGCATATGCTTTTCTTTCTCTAGCAAACGCTAAAGCACATTCTCCGTTTAGATGCTGGGTACCTTCAATAATTTTACAATTTTTGTTGGCTCTTGGTGTGAATGCTTTTTCAGAATAGATATCAACGCCGTCAATGACGTCAACGCTGTTAATAACAGTAGCAAAACTTACTTTTATGTAGCGATCTATTTTAATATCTAATAAATCCTCCATTGTTGTAACACTTTTATTTATTCCATATACACCTGCATGAGTTAATTTGTCTTTAGTACCAGTGGTTCCATGAAGCTGAACATAATAATCTCTTGGCGTTGAAATCATTAAAATCTTATAATCTTGTGGTCTTACAACTACTACTATGTTAACATCACTTCTAGCTACATCGCTTACTTTATCTCTTGCATCTGAACCACTTATATATATGATAAATGGTTTTTCAATATTTAATTCTTTTTGATCGTTTTCTAAGCTTATGGCTACTTTGTAGGTATAAATTATTTTTTTATCGTTTAAATAGTTTTCATCATTTTCAGTTAAAATATCTAAGTATGTTTGTTCGATTGATATTGCTTCAGTTTCTTTATTATAAAGCGATTCTGTTAAATATGATGTGTTGTCAAACTGTTTTGTTTCAAAAGTTATTTGTTTTTTTAATGTTTTTTGATTGTTTTCTAGGTCATCTGATAAAAATCCAATGTTAGTATTTTTTAAATCTTTGATTTTATCATAATTGCTGGTTTTTAAAACTATAATATTGTAATTTCTATATTCTGTCTTAACTGTTACTTTCTTAATAAAGTTTCTTGTGGTGCTGATGTATGTTGTTCCAACAAAATAAATAATTATTAAAGCAATGCCAAGAATTGAAAATAATGTTTTAGAAATCTTGCTAGTTTTTTTTCTTATTAGTTTAAAGAAAATTAGTATTAGTAATAGAGTTAACACTATTGATATAATTCCTATATATAAATTATTTAGAACATTTAGTTTGATTATATTATATATAAATAAACATGTAGCTATTAAAAGGATTCCTAAAAATAAAAATTTTAAAATATTTAATATAATTTTTTTCATTTATTTCACCTCGAATTTGTTTCTTTAAAAAGTAATCAATTGATTACTTTTTAATTTTGAATGTATATGGGTCGATATCAATTTCTTCTTTATCTTCTTCTGGCAGAATTAGACCTTTTTCTAGCATTAAAGTTTCTACTTCTACTTCGACAAAAGCACGATAAAGTTCTTCATGAACAAAATCTGAAATTTGACTTTCTTTAAGCGATAGTAGTTCATTGGTTTTTTGAATTGCAGTTTCGATAATTTTTGATATTTCTTGATGCTTGATATTTAAACTTTCACTACATTCTGCTAATTCTTGTTTACGAAGTTGTATTTTTTCATCACGTGTTTTTATTTGGTTAGTTAAAACGCTTAATTCTTGATATTCTTCTGAATTTTCATTTAAGACATCAACGATTGCTTTTAAAAAACTTTCTTTTTCACATTCTGGGTTTTCGGCATAAATTTCAACTGCTGAAGACACTATTTTGTTTATGCTCGAAACTTCTAAATAGTCATTTTCTTTAGTTTCTGACATAGTTTCCCTCCTTAAAACATCTGATAGTCTATCATATTGGAAGAACTGTGTCAAATTGACGATTTGACTTTATTTTTTTCATATTATATAATACGTGAGAAATTTTGCCTAACTATGTAAAGCTTATATATTTAAATTAATAATTATGATAAAAATGTGGTAAAATAAAAGAAATGGAAGTGGGAAAATGTTTAAACAATTAAAAATTTTGGATGAAAAAAATAAACTACTTCGTCAAACTAGTAAGGATGTTGAACTTCCTTTATCAAAAAAAGATAAAGAAACTATTGCTAAAATTATTAAACAACTTACTTATAGTCAGATTGAAGAACTTTCTGAAAAATACGATTTAAGACCTGGAATGGGGCTTGCTTTTCCGCAACTAGGGCAACTTAAACGTATTATTGTAATTGTTCATGAATATGAGGAAGGAAAGTTTAAAGAATATGTAGTTGTTAATCCAAAAATTATTAGTCATTCTGAAGAAATAATTGCTTTGGAAACTGGCGAAGGATGTTTAAGTGTTAATAGAGATGTTGAAGGACATGTTCCAAGATTTGCACGCGTTACAATTAGTGGTTATGATCCTGATGGAAATAAACTTAATATAAGGGCAAGAGAAGAATTATCTTTTGACTTTCAACATGAAATTTATCATTTAAATGGAATTTTATTTTATGATAAAATTAATAAAAAGAAACCTTTTTATTCGGAAAATGAAATTAGTCTTATATAAAAACGTTTAAATATAATTTTAAACGTTTTTATTTTGATTTATAAATGTTTCATAATCCATTTGCTTATCAATATAACTTCCATCTTCGTTAAAGTATATTAATCGATTTGATACTGATTCTATAAGTTCAGTATCATAACTTGAAAATACAATTGGGCCTTGAAATTTAACTAGAGCATTATTTACTGATGTAATTGATTCCATATCCAAATGGTTTGTTGGTTCATCTAGAAGTAAAACGTTTCCTTTTGTCATCATCATTTTTGAGAACATTAATCTTACTTTTTCTCCTCCTGATAAAACATTTACTGGTTTTAAGGCTTCTTCTCCAGAAAATAACATTCTACCTAGAAAGCCTCTTATAAAAGCATCTTCTTTGTTTTCAGAATATTTTCTTAAAAAGTCAGTAAGGTTTTCGTTTGATTTAAAATAATTATCGTGATTTTTTGGAAAATATGAAAAGATAACGGTGCTTCCTATTTTAATTTCACCACTATCTGGAGTTATTTCCCCTGTTAATACTTGAAATAAAGTTGTTTTAGCTAGTTCATTTTCACCGATTAAGGCAATTTTGTCATCAGCTCTTATTGTAAGATTTAAATTTTTTATTATTTGTTTATTTCCTATTGTTACATTTATTTTACTTAAATGAATCACTTCTTTTCCTAAACGTTTTTCATATTCGAAATTGATGTATGGATATTTTCTTGTTGACGGTTTTAAATGTTCTAATTGGATTTTTTCTAATAATTTTTTTCTTGATGTAGCTTGTTTTGATTTTGACGCGTTTGCGGAAAATCGTGCGATAAACGACTGCAATTCTTTTATTTTGTCTTCTTTTTTCTTGTTGCTATCTTTTATTTGTTTTTGCATTAATTCATTTGATTGGTACCAAAAGTCGTAGTTGCCGATACTTAATGAGATTCTTTCTCTATCTATATCAACCATATGGGTACAAACCGTGTTTAAAAAGTGGCGATCATGTGATACTAAAATAACAGTTCCTTTAAAGTTTATTAAAAAATCTTCTAACCAAGTTTTACTTTTGATATCAAGGCCATTAGTTGGTTCGTCTAATAGTAATATATCTGGGTTTCCAAAAAGTGCGGATGCGAGTAAAACTTTTACTTTTTGCTTTTCATCTAATTTTTGCATTTTTAAATTAAATTGATTATTGTTGATTCCTAAACCTGATAAAAGTATTGAGGCTTCGCTTTCAGCTTCCCATCCGTTTAAGGCTTCAAATTCAGCTTCTAATTTTGCAACTTTGATACCATCTTCATCTGTAAAATCCGGTTTCATATATAGTTCATCTTTTTGTTTCATGATGCTATAAAGTTTTTCGTTTCCCATAATAACTGTTTCTAAAACTTCATATTCATCATAGGCGTTATGGTTTTGTTTTAAAACTGACCTTCTTTCGTGTTTATCTTTTATTATTTCTCCTGTTGTGGTTTCCACTGATCCCATTAGAATTTTTAAGAATGTACTTTTACCAGCTCCATTAGCTCCAATAACTCCGTAACAACTATCTTCTTTAAATTCTAAATTAACATTTTCAAATAAAACTCTTGAACCAAATCTTAAACTGACGTTTTTTACTTG
>JAFUBK010000136.1 GCA_017460245.1 Bacilli bacterium | reverse complement strand
GTTTAGAAAGAAATTCTTTGTGCTGTAAAGTGTTTTCATTTTGAATGTGCAGTGAGTATTGGAAAGGAACTTGTTGATATGGTTTGATGTTATCATATGCTGGAATAGGCATTTGAAATGTTTCAAAGTCTAAAAAATAAATTGGATATGACAAGGTATTTATAAAATTTTTTATTTCTTCTTTTTTGATTACTGGTTTTTCATCATATAATTCAAATGATATTTGCTGTTTATATTTATCCATAATATCTTCATTTAATAAATCTTCATATTTATAAATTCCTTTGTTATACAATTTGAATTTTAAGCTATTTCGCATACCTTTAATTTGAAAGATATTGTTTTCTTTTAAATGTTTGGTACAATGATTAAAAAATGGGCATTCATATGGAGTTACGCAATGCATACCAAGAGCCTTCGATGGTTCTTCTCTTTTTCTTGAGTAATCATTTATTTCTTTTATTTTTGCTTCTACTTCTTTTTGTTTTTTATATGTTTCTAAGGTAACATCTTTAATATTAAATAGTTCATTTAAGTTTAAATTGCCCTTTCTTATATAGTTACTATTTAAGTAAACTATTGAGGCTTTCGAAACGACATATCCTAATTTTAAAAGAATATATACTTGATAAGAAATATCATCTAAATAAATGTCTTTCATTTCAGTACTACTTTTTACTTCATATATTTCATAGGCATTATTTTGTTTTTTTAAAATATCAACACTACAAAAGTTGTCTTGATATTCAAATGACGCTTCAGTAATAACTACTTCTTTATTTTTTAATGCTTTTTTTGTGTTTTCAATCATTATGTTTAAATCTTCATTAAACTCAATATCAATGTGGTCTCCTAAGAGATCTTTAGCAACTAGTCCTACTTCTACTCCATCATCTAATATAGATTCATTTTCAGGAAGTTTTTTTTCTTCTTTTTTATTGGTATCTAACCATAACAGTTTATTACACTGAATAGCATTACAATATTTTGATTTTGATAGTTTCCTAAGCATTACCTCATTTATATTATAACACGTAAAAAGAGCTTTTTATAGCTCTTTGAATATACTGTATATTTTTTTGCTTTCAAAATCTTCAATTATTTCTGTAACTGTTTCTTTTGTAAATGGATTTTTTCTTCCTTTTGGAACTATTCCGATTATTGTTTTTACTCCAGCTCTTTTGGCAGAAATAACACCTGAGGTGGCATCTTCAAACACAACGCATTGGTTTGGATTTAAATCAAGTTTGGCCGCGGCTTTTAAATAAATATCTGGTTCTGGCTTTCCCTTAAATGTTCCATCATCATAAATAATCTTATTTTTATCAAACCATTTATCTAGATTTAAATTTTTGATGAAGAAGTTTAAATTGTTTATTTCGGAAGCTGTAGCGATAGTAATTGGGATTTTGTTTTGTTTTAAGTAGTCTAAATATTTGATTACGCCAGGTGCGAGAACAAATTTTTCTTTGTTTTTTTTGCATAAATCACGGTAAATTGTCTCTTTTTGACTAGCTAAATCGCCAACTTCTTCTTTAGTTAGTTTTTTACCGGTTAGATATTCAAGAGTATCTTGATTGGTTCTACCGTGAAAATATGTTCCAAACTCCTCATCAGTAATTTTCCTACCTGTAAGTTTTTGACCAAAAGTTTTCCAAGCTGTTTCTTGGATTTCTGAATCCCAAAATAAGGTCCCGTTAAAATCAAAAATTATTCCTTTTATATCGTTTATTTTTGTTAATTTGTATAAGCCTATTATACTTGCGACAAATTCAAATGCATTTCCTATTATTGAAACTTAAGCACCAACTACAAACTTATAGAAAAACCAAACAACGGACACGAACGTTCCTATAGAATATGTTACTTTTAAATTCTTTTGCCATGTACCATAGGTATAAAGGCAAGAAATTATAATTGGTAAAGCTGAATTAAAATCTGTGTAACTGGATATTCCCACAGCACTAGTAATTAGTTCAAAAATAATTAATATATATAGTGGGATTGGTTTTCCTTTACTTTC
>JAFUBK010000135.1 GCA_017460245.1 Bacilli bacterium | reverse complement strand
TTTTGCTTTTTATGATTCTGGCACTGTCATACGTTTTATTTCTAAAACTGCTTCTTTTAAGTTTTGATATTCTTGTTTTTTCTTTCATACATCACACTCCTTAAGGCCTTTAACATTATAAGAATTTAATCTATTTTTTGTCAAGATGGTTACATAATAACACTCTACTCAGGTAGAGTGTTAAGTTTTTATTTAAATAAAAAGAACTAATGAATTAGTCCATTAGTTCTTGTTCTAAAGCCTCTAGAGGTTCATCTTTTAAAATTTCGTTTTCTAAAGTGTATTCTGCGGTTTTATATTGTTTGGCACCAGTTCCGGCAGGAATTAACTTACCTATGATAACATTTTCTTTTAGACCATTTAGATGATCTATTTTTCCATGAACAGCTGCGTCAGTTAAGATTCTTGTTGTCTCTTGGAATGAGGCTGCTGATAGGAATGAATCTGTTTCTAGAGATGCTTTAGTAATTCCTAGTAATACTGGTTTACCAATTGAAGGTCGTTTACCTTCTAAGATAAGTTTTTTGTTTTCTTCAGTAAAGTGATTGATATCTACCATTGTTCCTGGTAAGAATAATGAGTCACCTGAATCAACAATTTTGATTTTTGAAATCATACGTTTGGCAATTACTTCAACGTGTTTATCGCTAACTTCTACACCTTGTGAACGATATACTTTTTGTATTTCAAATAAGATATATTGTTGAACTGTGATTGGATCAGTTACAACTAGTAATTCTTTAGGGTTGATAGCACCCTTGGTAAGTTTTTCACCAGCTTTTACTTCTTGACCTTTTTCACAGATAACATCTACTCCATAGTTTGTAGAATGTTCTCTTGTTTCAACATCGTTTTTAACATAAATTTTATAGTGTCCACCTTCATCAACGATTTTGCTTACAACACCGTTAATTTCTGAAATAGTGGCTTTTCCTTTAGGGTTACGAGCTTCAAAAATTTCTTGTACACGAGGAAGACCTTGAGTGATGTCTTCTCCACCGGCAACTCCACCAGTATTGAAGTTTCTCATGGTAAGTTGTGTACCTGGCTCACCAATTGATTGGGCTGCCATAATACCTAGTGCTTCACCAATTTCAACTTCTGAACCGGTTGCTAAATTGCGGCCGTAACATGTACGACATACTCCGTGATCAGTTTTACATGTAAGAACGCTTCTAATTGGAACTTTAGTAATTCCAGCTTTGATTATTTTTTCAGCAATTGATTCTGTGATATATGTGTCTTTTTCGCAGATAACGGCTTTAGTTTCTGGATTGATAATTTTCTTATTACTATATCTACCAATAATACGTTCTTCTAACGATTCTATTAGTGTTCCATCGCTATTTAAAATTTCTTCGGCTATTAGACCGGCCTCAGTTCCACAATCATCTTCTTTAACGATAACGTCTTGAACAACATCTACTAAACGTCGAGTTAAGTAACCTGAATCTGCAGTTTTTAGGGCTGTATCGGCCGCACCTTTACGAGTTCCGTGAGTAGATGTGAAGAATTCTGAAACGGTCATTCCTTCACTAAATGATGAAAGGATTGGAATTTCAACATAATCTCCGGTTGGTTTGTTCATGATACCACGCATACCAGCCATTTGACCATACTGACTTATTGAACCACGGGCTTTTGAATTAATCATCATACTAATTGATGCTTCTGGATTATCTTTAAGCCAGTTTTCTAGTTCATCATACACTTGATCTTTGGCTTCAAACCACGTTTCAATAACCCTGTCATAACGTTCTTTTTCGGTAATTAAACCACGTTTAAATTGTTTGTTGATGGTATCAACTTTGCTTTGGGCTTTTTCGATGATTTCACCTTTTGTTTTACTTTCGTGAATGTCATCGATTGAGATACTAATACCTGATAATGTTGAATATTTAAATCCTAAGTCTTTAATTGCGTCTAGCATAACTGATGTTTCAGTAGTGTGATAACGTTTATAGACCTGAGCAATTAAACCTTCTAATGCTCCTTTGTTAAGGGCTTTAGTAAGTGGCATTGCTTTTATTTCTTCAAGTATATTTTTACCTTTATCAATAAAATATTTTTTAGGAGTCATACTTTTGATGTTTTCTGAACTTCCATCATTTATATATTGGAAAGTATCTGGGAAAACGTCATTTAGTATTAATTTTCCTGGTGTAGTGACTAAATATTTATCCATAAATTTGTCTGGAAATATTTTGTGTCTAAATGATTTTACTGGTAAAGCAATACGAGAGTGAAGTGTTAATTCACCTCTTTGATATGCCATTATAGCATCGTTGTCATTTTTAAATACTCTTCCTTCACCAGGCTGATCTGATTTTTCTAATGTTAGATAATAGTTACCTAAAACGATATCTTGTGATGGTGTAACTATTGGGGTTCCATCTTTTGGCGAAAGAATGTTGTTTGCACCAAGCATTAAAATTCGAGCTTCAGCCTGTGCTTCTGGACTTATTGGTACGTGAACTGCCATTTGGTCACCATCGAAGTCGGCGTTGAAAGCGGCACAAACTAACGGATGAATACGGATTGCTTTACCATCAATTAACTTTGGTTCAAATGCTTGAATACCTAAACGGTGTAAAGTTGGAGCACGGTTTAATAACACTGGGTGTTCTTTTATCTTTTCTTCAACCACATCCCAAACTCTTTCATCTTGGTTTTCAATCATTCTTTTAGCAGCTTTGATGTTTGAAGCTATTTCCTTTGTTACTAGTCCATTAATTACATGTGGTTTGAATAGTTCTAGAGCCATTTCTTTTGGTATACCAAATTCATACATTTTTAGAGATGGTCCAACAACGATAACTGAACGAGCTGAATAGTCAACACGTTTTCCTAATAAGTTTTGACGGAAACGACCTTGTTTACCTTTTAGCATACTCGCTAAAGATTTAAGTGGCCTGTTTCCTGGACCGGTTATGTTTTTACCACGTCTACCATTATCGAACAAAGCGTCTACTGCTTCTTGAAGCATACGTTTTTCGTTTTGAATAATGATTGATGGGGCGTTTAAGTCAATTAGTTTTTTAAGACGGTTATTTCTATTAATAACTCTTCTATATAAGTCGTTTAGATCTGATGTAGCAAATCTTCCACCATCTAATTGAATCATTGGTCTAAGTTCTGGTGGAATTACTGGAAGTGCATCTAAGATCATCCATTCTGGACGGTTTCCTGATTCTTGGAAGGCAACTAAAACATCTAAACGTTTTACTAAACGAATACGTTTTTGACTTGATGTGTCTTTAATTTCGTCAATTTCAGTTCTTAAAGCTTCAACTTCTTTATCAATATCAACCTGCTTAAGTAATTCTTTGATTGCTTCGGCACCCATACCTACTCTGAAGGTATTACCATATTTTTCTACATAAGAACGATACTCACGATCAGATATTGTTTGCTTTTTTTCTAATGGGGTATCGCCTGGTTCTAGGACTACATAGGAAACAAAGTATAAAACTTCTTCTAACTCTCTTGGAGACATATCAAGAACTAAGCCCATTCTTGATGGTACCCCTTTAAAGAACCAAATGTGAGATACTGGAGTTGCAAGTTCGATATGGCCCATACGTTCGCGACGTACTTTAGCTCTAGTAACTTCAACTCCACATCTATCACAAATGATGTTTTTATATCTTAAACGTTTATATTTTCCACAGGCACATTCGAAATCTTTGGTCGGACCAAATATTTTTTCACAAAATAGCCCATCACGTTCTGGTTTTAGAGTTCTGTAGTTCATTGTCTCAGCTTTTTTTACTTCACCATATGACCAAGAACGAATTTTTTCAGGAGATGCGATTGCGATTCTTAATCCAGCAAAACTATTTGCGTCCATTATTCTTCATCTCCTTCCATATCATCTGACTGATTTGGTTGTTCTTCTGATGGCTCAGAGTCATCAGTAACTTCTTTTTCTAATGTATTTTCGGTATCGTTTAATTCTTCAGCAAGAAGTGATGTTTGTTTATCGGCTTCTTCTTTGGCTTTTAGAATTTCACTTTCTAAGTCAGATTCTACTACATATGTATCTTTTTCAGCTTCTTCTAAATCTTTAAGTTCAACAAATTTTCCATCTTCATCTAATACGGTAATATCTAAACCTAAAGCTTGGAATTCTTTAATAACTACTCTGAAACTTTCTGGGACTCCAGATTTCGGTAGATCTTCACCTTTTACTAATGATTCATACACTTTAACACGACCAACAACATCATCTGATTTGATTGTCATCATTTCTTGTAGAATGTTGGCAGCTCCATAAGCATATAGAGCCCAAACTTCCATTTCTCCGAATCTTTGACCACCAAATTGTGCTTTTCCTCCTAGTGGTTGTTGTGTAACTAGTGAGTATGGTCCAGTTGAACGAGCGTGTAATTTGTCATCAACCATGTGGTCTAGTTTTAACATGTACATAACACCAACGGCAATTTTATGATCAAATGGAAGTCCTGTACGACCGTCATATAATGTCATTTTACCATCTTCTGGAAGACCAGCTTCTTTTAATGCCTCTACTACTTCAGTACGAGTGGCTCCGTCAAATACTGGTGTTGCGACATGAATATTTAATGATTTTGCAGCCATTCCTAAGTGTAATTCTAGGATTTGACCGATATTCATACGTGATGGTACTCCTAGTGGGTTAAGTAAAATATCAACAGTTCTACCATCTTCCATATATGGCATATCTTCTTCCGGTAAGATAAGGGAAATAACGCCTTTGTTTCCGTGACGTCCTGCTAGTTTATCACCAACAGATATTTTTCTCTTTTGAGCAATGTAAACACGAATTTTTTTACTAACACCGGCTGGTAATTCGTCACCATTTTCTTTTGTTAATATTTGCACATCGTGAACGATTCCTCCGCCACCATGAGGCACTCTTAAAGATGTGTCTCTTACTTCTCTTGTTTTTTCACCAAAGATAGCATGTAATAATTTTTCTTCACTAGTAAGTTCGGCCATACCTTTTGGTGTAACTTTACCTACTAAAATATCATCATCTTTTACTTCGGTACCAATACGAACAATTCCGTTTTCATCAAGATTTTTTCTGGCTTCTTCTCCAACATTTGGTATGTCTCTTGTGAATTCTTCTGATCCTAATTTAGTATCACGGCATTCTATTGGATAGTCTTTTATGTGAATTGATGTATAAGCATCATCGTTAACTAGTCTTTCGTTTAATACGACAGCGTCTTCGTAGTTATATCCATCGAAGTTTACGAATGCTACAGTCACGTTTTTGGCTAAGGCAAGTTCTCCTTCATCGGTACTTGGTCCATCAGCAATTACGTCTCCTCTTTTAATTTTGTCGCCTTTTTTTACGATTGGTTTTTGATGGTAACATGTTCCCATGTTACTTTCTTCAAAACCGTTTAAATAATATGTATCTGTACCTTTAGCGTTTTTAACTATTATCTTTCTTGCGTCAACATAGTCTACTACGCCGTCGGCTTTTGATATTACAACTACTCCTGAGTTACGTGCAGAAATTGCTTCTACACCGGTTCCAACAAGTGGAGCTTCAGCTTTTAATAATGGGATTGCTTGACGTTGCATATTGGCACCCATCAAAGCTCTTTTTCCATCATCGTGTTCAAGAAATGGAATTCCACTAGTGGTAATTGAAATTACTTGTTGTGGCGAAACATCGATAAAATCAATTTTATCTTTATCGATCATTAAGGTATCTGATTGATATCTTACTGTAACGCGCTGCTCAGTTATTTCATTTTTATCATTTATAGCTACTGTTGCAGGAGCAATATAATAATCTAATTCTTCATCAGCTGTCATGTAAACTATTTCATCTGTTAGTTTACTGTCTTTTACTTTACGATATGGAGTCATTATAAATCCATATTCATTTATTTTTGCATATGATGCAAGTGAAGTAATTAGTCCGATATTAGGTCCTTCTGGAGATTCGATTGGACATAATCTTCCATAATGTGAAGGATTGATGTCACGTACTTCCATACTGGCTCTATCACGTGATAATCCACCTGGTCCTAATGAAGACAGTCTTCTTTTGTTTGTAAGTTCGGCAATAGGGTTAATTTGATCCATGAATTGTGATAGTTGTGAAGAACCAAAAAACTCTTTTATAGCTGCGGTAAGTGGTCTTATGTTGATTAAACTTTTTGGAGTTACTTCATTAATATCTTGGGTACTCATACGATCTCTAATCATTCTTTCGATACGACTAATACCTACTCGGAATTGATTTTGTAATAGTTCTCCTACTTGGCGAACACGTCTATTAGATAAGTGATCGATTTCATCAAATGATCCGATTCCTTCTAATAAATTTAAGTAATATGATACTGATGCATAAACATCTGAGATTGTCAAACGTTTGATATCAGTGTTACTATCATTACCGATAATTCTAACAACTTTGTCTTTGTTTTTCTTTGAATAAACTTTTACGATTTGAACTTCATTATAAGTATCTAAATCGGTATTGATTAGTACTTCTTTACGTCCATAACCTTCAGCAAATATTGGTTTTAATGTTTCTAATAATTCTTTAGTAACTTCATCACCGTCTTTGGCAATAACTTTTCCGTCTACTTTTATAGTTTCGGCTAAAGTGCATCCTAAAAGACGATCAACAATATTCAATTTTTTGTTGAACTTATATCTTCCGACTTTGGCTAGATCGTAACGGAAGGCATCAAAGAATCTGGTAATTAGTTGGTTTTTGGCAGATTCTAGTGTTGATGGTTCTCCTGGCCTTAATTTAGAGTGAATGTCAATTAATGCTTCATCTGTGTTTTTATTAGCGTCTTTTTCTAATGTTTTGATTATGTAGTCATCTTCACCAAATAAATCAGTAATGTCAGCATCACTAGATAAACCAACGGCTCTTAAAAGCGTAGTAATTGGTACTTTTCTAGTTCTATCGATACGAACATACATAACATCTTTGGCATCAGTTTCATACTCAAGCCAAGTTCCTTTATTTGGTATTAATTGTCCACCGATAGTTACTTTACCGTTTTTCTTGTCTACTTCTTTACCGAAATATACAGATGGAGAACGAACTAATTGTGATACGATTACTCTTTCAGCACCGTTGACAATAAATGATCCACTATCGGTCATTATTGGCATATCGCCTAAGTATATTTCTTGTTCTTTTACTTCACCAGTTTCGATGTTAAAAAGTCTAGCCTCAACTTTTAATGGAGCTGCATAGGTTGCATCTCTGTCTTTACACTGTTTGATAGAATATCTAGGTTCCTCAAACGAATATTCCCCGAATTCTAACGACAAATTACCAGTAAAGCTTTCTACTGGAAAAATATCATCAAATACTTCTTTTATTCCCTCGTTTAAAAACCAATTATAAGATTCTGTTTGAATCTCTAATAAATTGGAAAGCTCAATAGCATTTTTTGTTTTTGCGTAATTTCTTCTTTCGCGTTTGTCATTAATTTTCTGAATTGTATAAGCCAATCTTTCACCCCTATAAACTAGTTTTTTTGGTGTTCTTATATACCTGAAAAAGTATATGTCGCCAATTTATAATTATATATATGTTTTAGCAAATTGTCAATGCTTTTTGGCTTTAATTATATAAAAACCTTTATTTTTACAAATTATTTCTGTTTGATATGTTTTTGATAAATCTTTTTCTAATGATTTGGCGCCTTGGTTTTTGTTTACTACTAGCCAAAGCTGCCCATTTTCTTTTAGGTGATTATAAGCTCCTAATAATATTTTGTAGAGAATTTTTTTACCAACTCTAATCGGCGGATTAGTAATTATGAAGTCATATTTTTTGTTTATATTTTGATAAATATTGCTTTCAAAAACATTTACTTGTACATCGTTTAAGATGGCGTTTTTACAAGCTAAATTTAAGCTTCTTTTATTAATATCAACCATATCAACATAGCTGTCAGTGTTTTTGGCAATATAGATTCCGATTGGGCCATAACCGCAACCAAAATCTAGAACGTCCCCTTTTATTTTTTTTATATCGATGTTTTCTAAAAGAGTTCTTGTGCCAAAGTCTAAACCTTTTTTAGAAAACACTCCATTGTCAACATAAAAAGAATATGGATTCTTTTTGATTTGAACTTTAATCAGCTTTTCGTCACTTTCTATTTTATCATTGGTAAAATAATGAGCCATATTTTCTCCTTTTATAAAACGGCTAAAGCCCACACCCTATTTTTAGAGTGCAGGCTTATGCGTATTTTTTGATTATTGTAATTCAACAGTAGCGCCAGCTTCTTCGAATTTTGCTTTTAATTCGTTAGCTTCGTCACTACTAATGTTTTCTTTGATGTTTCCACCATTATCAGCGATTTCTTTAGCTTCTTTTAATCCTAAACCAGTAATATCTCTTACTAATTTAATAACTGGGATTTTGTTTCCGCCAGCAGAAGTTAATACTAATGTAACTGTGCTTGGTTCTGAAGAAGCAGCATCTCCAGCAGCTGGTGCAGCAGCTACTGCTACAGCAGAAGGGTCTACACCAAATTCCTCTTTCATTGCATCTACTAATTCATTAACTTCAAGAATTGTCATTTCTTTTAAACCGATAATAAATTCATCTTTTGTAAATTTTGCCATTTCTATTTTCCTCCTGTAATTATTTTTCTTCTAAGTCTTTGCTATATAAATCTAAGCAAATTGATAAATCTCTAACTGTTCCCATAAGTCCAGAAGCAAGCATTGTAAGTAGTCCTTCTCTTGATGGGATTGTAGATAATTCTTTTAATTTTGCATCGTCAGCAATTTCACCATCAACTAATCCAACTTTTAAGATAAGTGCAGGATGGTTTTTTGCAAACTCACTAAGGGTTTTGATTGGAGCAACTGGATCTGTTCCAAAGGCAATTGCTTTTGGCCCTTCTAGATCTTTGTCCAAATCGATATTTAAGCTATTAAACGCTCTTTTTACTAAGGTGTTTTTATAAATTTTTAGTTCTGAATCATTTTCTCTTAGTAATCTTCTTAAGGCATTGGTTTCTTCTACTGAAAGTCCTTGATACTCAAAAAGAATAACTGAGCTAGCTTTTTGTGATTTTTCACTAATCTCGTTTATGATTTCACCTTTTTTGTCCAAAATCTTTTGATTAGCCACTTTCACACCTCCTTATATAAATATTTATATAATCCCGTAAAAAAGTCCCGCTAATGCAGGACTTAAAAAGACTTTTCTTTATAAATCCTCGGCAAGAAATTAAGCTTTTTAGCACTTGCTGTCTACGGCATTATTTCAAAAACAAATTAATTGTAACACATTATATTTTATTTGTCAAAACTATTTGTATCAATTTTTATACCAGGACCCATTGTTGATGAGATTGATATGTTTTTAACATATGTACCTTTAACAACTGATGGTTTTGATTTAATAATTAATGATACAAAGGTGTTTAAGTTTTCTAATAAATCTTCCTCTTTGAAAGAAACTTTACCAATTAAGGCATGAACGTTACCATAAGAATCTGTACGATATTCAACACGACCCTTTTTAACTTCTTCTACAGCTTTTGCTGTATCAGTTGTAACTGTTCCTGTTTTTGGATTTGGCATTAACCCTTTAGGTCCTAAAACACGACCTATTTTACCTAAAGCCGGCATCATATCAGGCGTTGCGATTAATACGTCAAAGTCAAACCAATTTTCTTTTTGGATTTTTTCTAACATATCGTTGTCACCAACATAGTCAGCTCCAGCTTCTTTAGCTGCTTTGGCAGCTTCGCCTTTGGCAATAACTAATACTTTTTTTGTTTTTCCTGTTCCTTTTGGAAGAACAACTGCTCCTCTTAATTGTTGCTCTGATTTTCTTGTATCTAGGTTAAGGCGCATTGCAACTTCTACAGATGCATCAAATGCAGCGGTATTAGTTTCTTTTACTAGTTTTACTGCTTCTTCTTTTGTATATAAATTATGTTTTTCTATTTTTTTAGCAGCTTCAACATACTTTTTACCTTTTTTCATTTATTTTACCTCCTTATGTGGTTATAGTGGAAATGGATGAGTTTTTTCCTCCCACATAGGTAACTACCTATGTTATTTTATTTTTATCTTTCTACTTTAATTCCCATATTTAAAGCTGTTCCTTCAACAATTTTCATTGCTTCTTCGACTGTGTAACAGTTTAAATCTGGAAGTTTTGTTTCAGCAATTTCTCTTAACTGAGCTTCAGTAATGGTACCAACAATTTCGTTTTTCCCTTTTACTGAACCTTTTTTAACTTTACTTACTTTTTTAAGTAAGAATGCAGCTGGTGGAGTTTTTACTACAAAGTCGAATGTTCTGTCTTCATAAACAGTAATTTCAACTGGTAGGACATCTCCCATTTTATCTTTAGTTGCATCATTAAATCTTGTACAGAAATCTTGTAAATTGATTCCGGCTGGACCTAATACTGTACCAACTGGTGGTGCTGGATTAGCCTTTCCTGCTGGAACTTGTAATTTTATTTTTTTTGAGACATTTGCCACGAAAAACACCTCCTATAATATTTTTTCGCGAGTGGTAATAATGCATCCACGCTCCCACTTATATCTATATTCAAAAACAAATATAGCTAGTTAATAATAACACATTTTTATTTTTTTGTAAACTTTATTCTTTATTTATTTGTGAAAGTGATAGTTCAACTATTGTTTCTTGACCAAATAGGTCTAAAGCAACTTCTAATTTAGAGTTTTCTAAATCGATAGTTTTTACAATACCAAACATACCTCCAAATGGTCCAGATGTAACTTCGACTTTGTCACCTTCTTTTAATTCGTTTGCGATATCTAGTCTGCTCATTCCCATAGCGCCTAAAATTCTATCTACTTCTTGATTGGTAAGTGGGAATGGCTTAGCACCTTTTCCTGAAGATCCAATAAATCCAGTAACTCCTGGCGTATTACGAACTATATACCAAGCTTCATCTGTCATAATCATTTCTACAAGAATATAACCTGGAAACATTTTTTTGACTTTTTCTTTACCTTTTTCGTCAATTACTGTTTGTTCTGGAACTACTACTCTTAAGATATAGTCTTCCATACCTGTCGAAACGGCACGCATTTCTAGTTTTTCTTTTACTTTACTTTCATGACCTGAGTAAGTATTTACAACATACCATTCTTTTTTCATTATAGCCCCTCCATAAATGTTCTAATAGCGGCGATGATTAAGTCTGATAAAACGAAGAATACACCAAAGAAGACAATGCATAATAGAACAGCTATAGAGTATTTAAGCATATCTTTTTTTTGTGGCCATCTTACACGGCTGACTTCTTTTTTTACGCCCGCAAAAAATTTCTTTATTTTCTGCATAATTTCACCTACTTTTAATTTTATGATTTTTCCAAATAAAAAACACCTTTTTGTGCTTTCGAATAAATAATATCAACATTTTATTTGAAAGTCAAGTGTTTTTAATATTTTATCTATGTTTTTGATTTTTTTCATCTTCTTTATTTATAGGGTCATATATTTTTTGAACTAGTTTTTTCTTTGATTCGACAGAAACCTTATGGTTACCTGTAACTAATTCATCTACCATTGAATCGGTTATTCGATCTAGTGGTATGTGCTCTAAATCATAAGTTGCATTAAAGCACAAATCACACATATATTCTGTGCGGAATTGTTCAGGTATTGCTTTCATTATTAAGGTAATTGTTTTTAAATTGCGGCCCTCATTTGTATGAATCATAAAATACTCGTCACACATTTCTTGGGTTTTATATTCGTTTGGAATATAAAACATAGATCTTATATTGTTTTTAGTGTTTTCAAAATACTCGTCACTCATCGTTTGCGTCTTATACTCGCTTGGTATGGCATTAAAGACATGATTTATATCTTCTTCTTTGTTTACTTCGTAAAAAACATTACACATTGTTTGCGTCTTATACTCACTTGGTATGTAATTTAAAACATTTAGGTTAAACATATGGATTTTAAAAAGTTCTTCATACATTTCTGGGGTTCTGTATTCTCTTGGAATTGACTTCATAACATCTATATCGTTTTTATTTTCATTAAAGTATTGTAAGTAGTCTGGCGTTTCTTTTACTATCTCTTCTTTTGAATCTATCATTTCGGCATTTCGATATTCTTCGGGAATTTTTTCGATATCAAATGTTCCTTTTTTGTGCCATTCAGAGACAAACCAATTGATAATGGTTTCAGCTACTTTTTTTCCTAGTCTACTTAATGATAAGTCATAAAGAATTGTGTTGGAGTTACGATTTTCCCTTAAAAATGCAGCTAAAACATCTTTATCGATTAGTTTAGCTGGAATTTCTGATAATTTTCCACCGCACTGTGTTATATAATATAATGCTAAATTTTTATCTTTGTATTTGTCTTCAACGTCTTTGAAGGTGTATGTTCCTTTTTTTAGCGCGTTAAGATAATCGTTTTTATCCACATTACCACTTCCCTATTATAAATTTACCACATTTATTATTAATGATCAATGTTTTTGTTTGCAATATAGTTTTTAATTTTTCCTTTTATTCTTTGAAGAGAATTATCGACTTTTTTAGGTTCGACATCTAATACTTCAGCTATTTCTTTATAGGTAAAGCCACTTTTTTTTAGTTCGAATACTTCAGATTCAAAAGTTGTTAAATCTTCTTTTAGATATTCAAATAATTCTATTGTATTTTCGTTATCGATTGCGATATCTTCAGGGTTGGTTCTATTGTCACCAACAATTTTATCGAGTGACAAAAAATCACCTTCTTCAATAGCTTCCATTGAAATTGAATTGTTTAATATTTTGTGCTTCTGTCTATTGGCCGAAACTAGTGAGCTAATCATTTTTCGTTCAATGCATTTTGAAGCATAGGTAAAAAACAAAGTGTCTTTTTGTTCTAAATAAGTATTTATAGCCATACTAAACCCAATCATGCCTTCTTGAATCAAGTCACTTACGTCTATGCCTGATGGCTTATAAGTTGTATAAAGTTTATTGGCAACGGTGGTGATTAATGGTCTATATTTTTCAAAAAGAATTTCAGTAACATCTTCATTTTCAGCAACTTTGCTTACTAATTCGTAATCGTTTAAATCTTTATATTCCACTTTTCCTCACCGCCTCATAAATTATTAGGGCTGCCGCTACTGATGCATTTAAGCTGTTTACTTTTCCGTTCATTGGAATAGAAGCCATAAAATCACAATTTTCTTTAACTAACTTACTTATCCCTTTGCCTTCATTACCGACTACTAAAACTATTTTGCCGGTATAATCTATTTCTTTGTAATCAGTACCCTCCAT
Organism: Bacilli bacterium; assembly: GCA_017460245.1. GTDB lineage: Bacteria > Bacillota_I > Bacilli_A > RF39 > UBA660 > Coprosoma. The sequence goes on along the minus strand of JAFUBK010000135.1, from coordinate 339 downwards.
ATCAGTTCCAATTATCCAGTATCCTTTTTCTTTTAGCTTTTTTATGGTGTTTACTAAATTATTTACTATGGCTATATTTACGTTATTAATGGTTCCGACGCTTGTTTTACTAACAGTACCATTTACTTTTACTGATCTATCTTTAGGGATTATTATGCTTTTTATTCCTGCTGCTTCACAGGTTCTTATAATAGCACCAAAGTTATGAGGATCTTCTAGGTGATCTAACATTACAATAATATCTTCTTTTTCTATTTCATCTAAAGAAGAGTAATTATAATCATCTACTTCTAGAATTATTCCTTGATGATTACCATTTTCTATTTCGTCTAACTGATA
>JAFUBK010000134.1 GCA_017460245.1 Bacilli bacterium | reverse complement strand
TGTTGCCGTTCCATTAGAAACACTTATTATCTTAATTTCCCATTTACTAGTAATATCACTTTTACCACTTATATTTAGTTGCGTCGAAAAAGCGGCATACCCGGCTGCCATCAAAAGTAGTATACCTATCAAACTAAATATAATCACATTTCTTCTTTTACGTTCTCTTCGCATATATACACCCACTATTCTATTATCTTACTGTAAATTAAGTATACCGCACTATCAAATTTATGTCAATAATTTATAGTCTTTTTGTTTTGTAAAAAAACAAGGTTAAATAACAAAAAAAAGTGATCTTTTATGCAGATTGGGAATAGAATTCCCATTCTGCATAAAATTATGTATATTTTTTCACTTTTTGTGATATAATTTTAACAAGAGGTGATATTATGGAATATATAAATAGAACTATTGAAAATACAATAGACAAATACATAGGAATCTATCCAGTAATAATGATTACCGGTCCGAGACAAGTTGGAAAAACTACATTATTAAACCATTTAGCAACCAAAGAAAAAGAAAAAATAAATTATATAACACTAGATGATATGCTTATAAGAACGAAAGCAAACGAAGATCCAGAACTCTTTTTAAGAACTCACGAACCACCACTGATTATAGATGAATTTCAATACGCCCCAAACTTACTGTCATATATAAAAATTATTGTCGACGAAGCTCGTAAAAACGAAATGTTTGGATCAAAGAAAAAAGTTGGCACATTATATTATTTAACTGGATCACAAGTATTTCAAACAATGAAAAACGTAAGTGATTCTCTAGCTGGTAGAATTGGAATTTTTGATTTATATGCCTTTTCAAATAGAGAAATAAATAAAGAAAAAGAAGAAATTTTTATTCCAAATATTGAAAAACTAAAACTAAAAACACCTTCAAAAAAACTACCAACACTTAAACTATTTGAAAAAATTTTAAAAGGTGGCTATCCTGAAATTCATTTTGGAAACAAAGTTAATTATGAAAATTACTACAGCAATTACATTAGGACATATATAGAAAGAGACATACGATCAATCATTAACATAAAAGATGAAAACAAATTCGTTAAATTTATCTCGTCGCTAGCAGCAAGAACCGCTCAAGAATTAAGTTCAAGCGCCATTGCAAACGACATAGGTATCGACCATAAAACAATTGATGAATGGATTTCAATACTAAAAAACACCGGCATTATATATTTACTTAAACCACATATGAACAACAATGTCGGTAGGGCTATAAAAAAACCAAAAATGTATTTTATGGACACTGGCCTAGCTTGTTACTTAACCGGATACACAAACGCCGAAACACTTGAAAAAAGTGCTTATAGTGGTGCTATATTTGAAACTTATATTATAAACGAAATAATAAAATCTTTTTCTAATCACGGAATTGATCATCAAAAACACTTATACTATTATCGTAGGACATGGAGACCGCAATGACCTTTTACTTTTCTGCTCTGTCGTTCGCCATAACGCGGTGATCGGCTATATTGGAGATCTTCTCGGTGAATTCATAGTACATCTCATAGACCTTATTTTAATCGACC
>JAFUBK010000133.1 GCA_017460245.1 Bacilli bacterium | reverse complement strand
CCTTTTTTGGTTATTTTTATTTTTGTTTTAACTTTTATGTTTAAGTTTGAAAAATAATAATTGTTCCAATTTTTTTCTATTTTTTGCCACTGTTTTGGATTTTGTTTATATAGTTTGTTTCCAAAACCGAAAACATCGGTGTGATATTTATTTTGCATTTTTTTTATTACTTTTTTAATTCTTTTTTTAACGTTTTTATTTAAACTATTTTCTATTTTTTTCATTACTTTTGGATTTTCTAAATCAATATTATTATTTGTTTCGGCAATGGCTCCTTCGCCAGTTACAGTGATTTCTACTGTTTTATAATCTTTAATTTTTGTTTTTGTTTTAATGTTATCTGAACTAAAACCAATTTTTTTATTTTGATAGGTAAATACGGTTTTCATTTCTTTTACTTTGTTGTTGACAATATTGATCATTAGATTTTCTTTAAACGGCAGATAATCCTGAAATTTATCTTTATGATATATGGCTACTGAGTCAAGTTTTAAATAGGCTTTTTGTTTTGTTGATGTTAAGTTTTCTTAGCTAACAACTTTGTTTTTGTTCCCAACAATGGTTATGACAGGAATCATTGGGTCTATGCCTTTTTCTAGTGTTTTACTTACGAAAGTGGCATAATCGGTTATTTGGGTTACTGATTCGCTATCGCGATTACTTTTTAATAAAGAGGCGATATGCTGCGAAGGAAATGATTCTAGTGGGGATACCATTTGTAAGACGTCTTTAGCTTTACAGTCTCTTGTTTGCATTAAGAAAAATTGTTTTCTAGTTTCTGGATAGCGCATTAAAAAGTCTGATACTTTTAGAAAACCTTCTTTTCCTATTTGCTCAGATATAATAACGACATTAATGTGGCCTAGATATAATTTTTTTGGACTTTTAAAATCAATGTGTTCGGCGGCTTCTAATAAGGTATTTCCTTTACCAGAATAAACAGTTGTTTGGGCTTCGCCTTCTTTACTAGTTGTTTGTGAGTTTCTGGCATTGGCGACTAAGAAACTAAGTTCATATTTATCATCTGTTTTATCAATGGAAACAACAGTAATAATTGCCATATCATTAAGTTCTCGGTAATTGTTGCATCCACAAAGACAAAAGCACAAAAGTAAAGTAATAAGTATTTTATTTTTCATTAATTCCTCCTTGTTTGATAATGTTTTTTTTATTTAAATATTCTGGCCTTTTAAATAATTTTGGAAGAGGAAAACGAACAATTGAATCTTTTTGCGATGATATATTTAAAGGGCTGAATGGGGAAAGGTAACTTACTCCTAATGTTTCTAATGATGATAATTTTAAAACGAAACACAAAGTGGCTGCGATAATCCCAGTTAAGCCTAAAAAAGTTGCGGCAAAAATAAAGATAAATCGCCATGTACGAATACCGTTGATGAAATCAGCATCTGAAAAAATTAGACTACTTATTGATGTAATAGCAACGATGATAACAGCTATTGGTGAGACAATTCCGGCATCAACAGCTGCTTGCCCTAAAACTAATGCTCCAACTATGCTCATGGATGCGCCCATGTTTGATGGAAGCCTAATATCACTTTCTCTTAAAACTTCAAAAATAGTCATTAAAAGGATTATTTCAAAGGCGGTTCGGAAAGGGACACCTTCTCTTTGAACTGCTAGGGAAATTAATAATTTGTCTGGTACGACTGTTTGATCAAAAGTTGTTATGGCAATATAAATTGCTGGGGTAAAAATGGTTACAAAAAGGGAAATTATTTTCAGAATCCTAGTAAAATTTATATTGGCAGCTTTTTGAAATTGGTCTTCTGAGGTATGGATGAAGTCTGTGAAAACTGAAGGTAACAATAAAGCAAAAGGACTGTTTTCCACAAGTATAACGATTTTTCCATTTAAAATTGCTTGGCAGGTTAGATCTGGTCTTTCGGTGCTTAGAATTTGCGGAAATGATGAGCTTTGTTTGCTTAAATATTCGTGAATATTACCGCTATCTAAGATGCCATCAACATTGATTTTATTTAAAGTGTTTGTAATTTCGGTTATTAAAGCTTGGTCAACTACATCATTTAAATAACCAATGGTAACTTTAGTCTTGGTTCTCCTTCCAACTTTGGCACTTATAAACCAAAGGTTAGGATCTTTAATACGTTTTCTGATTAGTCCTAAATTTTTAGAGTGGCTTTCGGTGAAACTATCTTTTGGACCTCGAAGTATTGGTTCACTGGTGGCTTCAGTTATGCCTCTATCTAGGGTTTCTCTTGTTTCTAAAACAATAAATTCCGGTTCGTTATCAACAATAATTATTGTAAAACCTGATGACAAATAAAATGGAAGTTCATTTTCGTTTTTGGTGGTTGATATTTGAGAGTTAAAAATTTTGTTTTTAATATTTTGATATAGATTATCAAAGATGTTTAAATCATTTTTAATGAAGTCTAAGGCTTTTATAATTTGATTACTTATGGTTATAGTTGAACTGGAACTTTCCATATAAAGGATGCCAACATTTTTTTTACCTATTTTAATAATTCTTGTGCATAGATCTTCACTATTTCCATATAAATGTTTTATTTTTTTTATTAATGTTTTTGCTTTAGTCATATAAGCACTTCCTTTTTAATTATTATTTCCAAAATAAAGGTAAATTATGTTATTATAATTAAAGAGGCGATAGTATGGTAGTAGAATGTAAGAAACTTGATCATTTTGGAAGAGGAATTGTTTTTGTTAATGATAAAATTACTTTTGTAAGAGGTTTACTACCTATGGAAACTGCTGAAGTTAAGATAACGGTGGATAAAAAAAAATATGCGGAAGGTGAGCTTGTTAAATTAATAAAAACTTCTTGTGATAGAGTTATTCCTAATTGCCCTTATGAAAATTGTGGATGTGCGATTAAACATTTAAAATATGAAAAGCAGTTAAGATATAAAGAAGAAAAAGTAAAAGAGATAGTTTATAAATTTGGACATATAAAACCGATTTTTAGAAATATTATTTATGATGATCATATAAGTGGCTATAGAAACAAAATTACTTTAAAAGTTGATAATTCGGTTGGGTATTATGAATTTAATACTAATAAATTTCTAAAAATTGATAATTGCTTTTTAGTAGATGAAAAAATAAATAAAATAATAAAGGTTTTAAATACTTTAGATTTATCTATGGCTTATGAAGTTATTATTAAAGAATTTGATCAAATTATGATTGTTATTAAAGGTAAAATAGATTTTGAGCCTTTGAAAGAATTTGCTGATATTATTTATGTTGATGATAAGCTTGTATATGGTGATGAATTTGCGAGTGTGATGATAAAAGATTTTTCTTTTAAAATATCTAAGGATTCTTTTTTTCAGGTTAATAAATATTTAACTGAAAAACTGTATGATACAGCGTTAAATTATTGTGGTAAGGATAAAAGTAAAAAGGTTTTAGATTTATATTGTGGAACAGGAACACTTACATTACTACTTAGTAAATATTTTGATTTTGTTACAGGAATTGAAATTAATAAAGAGGCTGTTTTGTGTGCTTTAGAAAATAAGAAAATTAATAAAGTTAATAATGTTAAATTTATATGTGGAGATGTATCAAAGGAAATTGATAAGTTAAATGCAGATATTATTGTTGTAGATCCACCTAGAAGTGGTCTTTCTAAAGAGGGAAGAGATGATATTATTAGAATTGATCCTTCAAAAATTGTTTATATTTCTTGTGATCCAATTACTTTAGCTCGTGATTTAAATGTTTTCAGTGAAAAATATGAAGTTATAGAAATTACTCCCGTTGATATGTTTCCAAATACATATCATGTTGAGACGGTTACATTATTAGAAAGAAAATAGGTTTATTTTGAATAAAGGATGTTTGTTTTTTAGAGCAAATGTTTGGCATAATATAGGCGTAGAAAAATTATGTGAAGGGGAGTTAAAAATGAAAACAGATTTAAAATTAGTGGAAAAAGTATTTGAAAATAAGCAAATAAGAACTGTTTGGAATAGTGAAGAAGAAAAATATTATATTAGTGTGATTGATATGATTGGTGTTTTAACTGATAATGAATATTAAGCGGCTAGAAATTATTGGAAGGTTTTGAAGAATAGATTAATTAAAGAAGGGAATGAAACGGTTACAAATTGTAACCAGTTGAAGTTAAAATCACAAGATTTTGCCACATTAACTAATGTTTTGACAAAAGTGTGGAGTGG
>JAFUBK010000001.1 GCA_017460245.1 Bacilli bacterium | reverse complement strand
GTCATGTTCTACTGTTGAAATATCATTAGGACTCATACATATTAAAACAGCCTGTTTATGTTTTGCTAATTTTTTTCCTTCGTCGATGGCAATGTGTTCAGCATTTGGAATTTGTTTTATAAAATCAGCACTGGTTATGTCAAAGTCTTCAGCTTTTTCTCTAGAACCGTGTATATCCATAATATAAGCTTTATCGGTATTTTTTAAAGCTTCAATATAGTCCTCAGCAAATTCTTTGGCTCTCGAATATGTATGAGGTTGAAAAATTGCGACTATTTCTTTATTGGGATATTTTTGTTTAGCGGCTTTGATAGTGACTCTGACTTCTGATGGATGATGAGCATAATCATCAATGACGATGCTGTTACCTACAACTGTTTCAGTAAAACGTCTTTTAGCTCCTTTAAATGTTTTTATTTGATTAGCCACTTCTTTAGCTTCTAGCCTCTCATAATAACATACACTAATCGCTGCAAGAGCATTTAATAATTGATGCTTACCAAAAATTGGTAAATCAAAATGTCCATAATAGTTATCTTCAACAAAGACATCAAAACTAGTGCCTTTTTCTGTGTAATTTACGTCTTTGGCAATTATATCATTATCTTCGTCTATTCCATAATAGAAAATTGGCTTATTTATTTCTAAACTATGTGTATATGGATCATCACCACAAGCTATGACCATTTTTTCGGCGTTGTTAGCATATTGTCTAAAAGCGTCGATAACATCGTCTATATTTTGAAAGTAATCGACATGATCTAGTTCAATGTTTGTAATGATGGCATAATATGGATTATATTCTAAAAAGTGCCTCTTATATTCACAAGCTTCTAATACGAAATATTTGTTTTCTTTGTCGGCATGGCAGGTCCCATCACCGATTAGATACTTTGCACCACCGATATTATACAGAATATGTGACAATAAAGCTGTTGTGGAAGTTTTACCATGACAACCAGCAATTGTTATAGTTCTAAACATATTAGTTAATCTAGCAACCATTTCCTGATATGTATAAATTTTTAAGTCTAATTGTTTAGCTTTTACATATTCTGGATTATCATCTTTGATAGCATTTCCTGATATAATCGTCATTCCCTCTTTGATATTATTTTCATTATATGTCAATAATTCAATGTTTCTTTCTTTTAAACCTTCTTCAGTGAAAAAATGTTTATCAACATCGCTACCTTTTACGGTATATCCTAAATCGCTTAGAATACACGCTAGTGCGCTCATGCCAGATCCTTTTATTCCAATTAAATAGTACATAAATTCACTCCTAACCTATAAATTCTATTAAATATGGCCCTAAAATTAATATCATTATAAGTGGTACTACAAAAATGACTGAAATGATACTAACTTTGTTTGGGATTTTGTTTATTTGCCCTTTTATCTCTAATATTTGTTTTTCTCTTAAGAAATCAATTTGATTATACATTGTATCTAAAATACTATTTCCAAATTGGTTTGTTTGGATGATGTTTAAAATGATATTGTTGATAGTTTCAGAGGGAATTTTCTTTTTCATATCACTTAAAGCTTCTATTAATGATTTTCCAAAATTCATTTCAAAAAGTGCTTTTTTAAATTCTTCAGAAATTTCTGATTCGACGTTGTCACAAGTTACTCTAAGCGATTGTTCTAGATTACGGCCCGACTCTAACGTTAGTGTAAGTATTTCAAAAAATTGTAAGGCTTCATAATCTAAACGAGCGGTTCGTTCTTTAATTTTTTTGGTAATAAATAGATAGTAAAATAAATAGTAATATCCAATAGCGACAAAAGGTGCATAAATATATCCATGTTTAGTTATGTATATAGTTAATAGAAAAACAATGAATGTTGTAATAACTCTGGTAGTACAAAATGAATCAACTGTAAATTTGGAATCTTTTCCTAAACTTGTTATCTTTTCTTCTAATTCAATCAACTGATTTTTAGGATATATTTTCCTTATTATTTTATTTTCTTCATTCATTTATATCACCACCTTCATGATTTTTCTAACACAGACTATAAATAAAATATAATATAGAGCCATAAAAATAGTAAGTATTCTTCCAATATTGGTGGTTATAAATGGCATAAAATATTCTGGATTTATAAAACTAATTGCAACTATAAATAGGAATGGAACAATAAATAAAACCCATATAATTATTTTACTCGCACCTGTTAGTGATTTGAGTTCTAATTTTAGTTTTTTCTTATTAAATAAGCTTTTTTCAATAGAATTAAACACTTCGATGATGTTACCTCCGGTTTTGTTTAAAATAGTAAGAGATGCAGTTAAATAATTTACCTCTTCTATTTTTACCCGATCGGCAAATCTTTTGAATACGACGTCAATTCCAAGTCCATAAGTAAGTTCAAGACTCATTTTTCCAAATTCTTTACCTATAGTTCCTGGTAATTCTTCGGATACAATTTCTATTGCTTGAGTGATACTACGGCCTGATTTAAAAGCGTTATTCATAATTATTATTGCTGATAATAGATCGTTTTCTAAACGATTACGATATAATCGATATTTAGTAAAATATAAGATATCTAGTAGAAAAAAGCCAACGATAAGCGGAAGAGAAACTTCATATGACGCGAGTAATTGTAGTTGAAAGATCTTGGCGATTATGGCGATTAATAGAAATATTAAAGCAACAAATACTTTACCAACTAATATTTCCATACCAGTATCGTGAAAGTAACTTACGGTAGTATATTTTTCTAGTTTTTTAGCATATTTTTTAGCAAATATTGATTTTTCTAAATATGTAGCTATTACACTTGTGGTTTTTTTATAGTTTTCGGAAAATTTATCGATTGTTGATTTGGTTGTATCATGAAGTGGTTTTATGGTAAAGTTATCTAATCTCTTTTCTAGTTTTAGTGCTTTTTGTAAACGAGTAATTAAATAAACTGCAAATGTAAATAATATGATTATTAAACTATAAAACATAATTAAATTAAAAGTGGTGTCTACGACATTTACGGTTACTTCTTTTTCAGTTACGTTCCCAGCACGATCACTTACAGTGTATATAAGCTGATGTTTGCCAGAAGTTTCTAAGTTAAGTTCTGATAAATTACTTTGAACATTGGTACCTATGTCGCCGTCATAATTATCAGTGGCTTGAATGCTTATATTTTCTATTGTTTCACCTTTATTTATGGTTATTTCACTTTTAGAAACTGTTAGTACTGGTGATTGTTTATCGATTAAATACATACCGCTGTTGGTAGTTGACTCAATGTTACTGGAGTCTGTTGTAACGACACTTATTTGATAAGAGCCGGTTTCTTTTAAGTATATGTTTGTAGGTTTGTTGATATTTACTGGAGTAGTTTGAATTTACTTACCATCTTTAAAGATATGGTAAACATATTTTTGAACATTTTGACCAGGCGAAAAAACGACAACTACGTTTTTATTTGTCGGGCTTTCAGTATTTGTAATGTTAAAGCTTCCGTTATTCATAATTTCCTCCTATTCAAATATATCTTTTAAATCTGTAATGCCGTGGGCTTTTATTTTGTCATAAACCTTTGGTACATAGTTGTGCATTAAGAACTCTCCAACAACGTCACCATTTGATAAAACTCCTGTTTGCTTGAATTTAAATATTTCTTTTTGAATGATGTTTCCATCTTTTATACCAGTTATTTCATTGATACTGGTAACACGTCTGCGACCGTCAGATAATCTTTGAACTTGAACTACAATATCAATCGCATTTTCAATATATTCCCTAATGGCACTGACAGGAATTTCTATTCCGGTCATAAGAACCATTGTCTCTAATCTATTTAAAGAATCTTCTGGTCCATTGGCATGTAAGGTTGTCATACTCCCGTCGTGGCCGGTATTCATTGCTTGGAGCATATCAAATGCTTCTTTACCACGAACTTCACCAACAATTATGCGATCGGGGCGCATTCTCAAAGAGTTGATTACTAAATCTCTAATAGTTATTTGTCCGGTTCCTTCATAGTTTGTAGTTCTAGTTTCTAATGAAATGACGTGTTCTTGTTTTAGTTTAAGTTCTGCGGCGTCTTCAATTGTAATTATTCGTTCGTTTGGACTACAAAATGAAGATAAAACATTTAATAATGTGGTTTTTCCACTACCGGTTCCACCAACAATAATTATATTTAACCTAGCGTGGACGCAGGCTTCTAAGAATCTAGCCATATATGGAGTCATAGTTCCGTTTCTTAAAAAATCATCTATGTTTGCTAGTTCTTTTTTAAATTTTCTAATAGTTAATACTGGCCCATTTAGTGATAATGGAGGCAAAACCGCATTAAGTCTTGAACCGTCTTCTAACCTGGCATCGACCATTGGATGAGCAACATCAATATTTCGCCCTAATGGTTGAACTAATCTTTGAATTACTCTAACAATATGATCATCATTTACAAAACTGACACTATTATCTTTAATTATTTGACCGTTTAATTCGATGTATATTTCATCTTTACCATTGACCATTATTTCTGTTATGTCTTTATCTTTTAATAATTCGGTAATTGGTCCATAACCGCTAATTTCATTGTCAATAAGATTGTATATATATGATCTTTCGTTGCTACTCAAATCATATCCTTCGATGGTTTTGTCTATTTGAACTTTAACAAAATCATCCATTGAGTCATGATTTTGAACATTGTTATCAATTAAATTTTGGATTATTTGATTTCGTAGTTTATCTAATAAAACCTTATCTGGGAAGGCATCATAGTCATTGATTTCTTCTTTGATTACTGGTTCTATTTTGGCCTCAAATTCATCGACAAATTTTCTTTGTGCCATACCTTCCCTCCTATTCTTTTATTATGTCTTTAATTATTTTTTCTAACGTGCTTCCGCCTTTGCTTGAAGCGATTGATTTATCTAAAATCATTATTTTGCCTTCAAAAACAAATTTTTCAATGTTTTTGTTATAAAAATTTTTTGGCAAGACATAGTCTACTGGTGCTCCTATTAAGCTTTTAACATCCTCTTTTGAATAACTGGTATTATTAAGTCTTGCTTCGTTTAAAATTATTTTAAAATTATTTAGCTGCATATCTTTAAAAATTGAAACCATAGTTTTCATATTTTTTAGGTCCATCAAATCATTTGTTATAGTGTATAAAACTGTATCACTTTGATCTAAAACAACAAGATTTAAGTTATCAATTATATGATTTGTATCGATAATGATATATTCATATTTCAATATTAAGCGTGATAGAATTATTTCAATATAATTGGCTTTTATTTTGTTTACATTTCTTGGATCTAATGGTGATGCGATTACATCAATATATTCATTATATGGCGCAACATATTTATCGAATGTTTGAAAACGGTTGTTCATCATATCTTCGCACATTGTAAAAATATCACTACCTTTATCGAGGTTTAAGCTAGCTGCTACTGAGCCAGAGTATAGATCTAAATCTAGTATTACTACTTTTTTGTTTAAATTTGCTAAAACGCCTGCTAAATTAAGTACAGTTGTTGTTTTACCAGTGCCACCTTTTACTGATGTTACTGTTATTACTTTTGCTTTGTTAAGTGCCATAGAATCGCCTCTAATCTTTTTCTATTCTTATTTTGCCATTATCGATATAACCGATATAGGTTATATTAATGTCATAGGTATTTTTTAATACTTTTGAAAAAATGCTTTTATATTTGTCAGTCACTGTTATCGTGATTATTTCATTTTCAATGTTGATGTTTGTTTTTGCCTGGATATTTATTTCTAATAAGTTTGTTAATTTTTGATTTAAGTTTTCATCATCTAGATGTTTCAGCCCATATTCAATTGCTGATTTGACCTGATTTTCATAGTTTTTTTTAGTGACCGACAAACTTCCTAAATCGGTTATTAAAGCAATTAATATGATTATTAGTGGGAGCAAAAGTACGAAGACAACCAGTGATTGGCCTTTATTGTTCAAAATTCTCACCTGTTTCATTATAGATAGTTTGGGAACATGTAATATCAAAGCTTTTACCAAGAATATTTTTTATGATTGGCGCTGATACTTTTACTTTTTTTGTGGCCTTTAAGGTTAACATATCATTGTTTACGCTTTCACTAACTATAATGCTTTCATTGGCGGCATAAGCCTTAGCCTCTGTTATTTCATTGTTGTGGTACATTTCAGCTATAGTTGAAAGATGATCATTTAGCTGATATTTTTCCATAAAAATATTACCAATATCTATAAGTGCGATTAAAACTAATAGGATAATTGGTAAGATTAATACAAATTCTACAAGTGCTTGCCCCTTATCTTTCATATTATCACGCTACATATCATATTGCTTATATCAAAAATGTTGTTAAATAACAATATTTATAGTTTTTTTTTAAGAAAAAAAGACTACAAATATAGTCTTTGAATTTTTAGCGCTTTTTCTCTGTTTCTCTTTCTTGTTCGTTTGGGTTAAATTTATTTGTTTCGTCAAAAAGTATGTAACTACCTAAGTCATCTATTTTGGTTATTTTAGGAAAAATTTCTTCTTGCTTTTTAGCATTTTCTAACATTATCTGTATAATTTTTTCGTCTATTTGATCTGGATTTGTGTCATAAGCTTTTATGTATACTTCTCTTACGGCTTTTAAAATAGTTTGGCCTGAAATTGGTTTGTTTGTATGATCAACAATATATGTTCCCAGATCATAAAGTAAGTCAGTATATTCTTCGGTGTTTTTTGACCACCTGCCTTTGTAGTCTTTTAAATATGGGTATTTTTCTAAAAATTCATTTGCTTTATTGCTGTCTAATTTACTTATTTCTTCTATTAGATTTTCAATTATGTCGTTTATTGTTTTGGGCGCGAAGGCATATTTTCTATCTAATAAAAAGTTAATTTTTTGATAAAATTCTTGAAGAGTTTTAACATCGAAAAGTTCTTCTACTCCGCACGGATTAAATTTAAGACCACGGTAATTGTGCTTTTCTTCTTCATTAGTGATTGCTAAAAAATTGTAATAATCTTTTTCTAAATCATTGTCCCAAGTAGGGTCTGATATATAAAAACCATCAATATTATATTTTTCATCAACTATATGAACGTAGTTTCTAGCATGGGGAGCAAAGTTTATTTCTTTATCAATTACTAAATCCTCTATACCTTTAAAATAGCCGTCATATGAAGTATCAATTCCGACGATGAATTTTTTATTTTCGATTCCGACTTTACTTAATAAATCCCCGAACATTTCTGAAAAGCCAACGCAAACCATAAATTCGTTTTGTAATATACGGTATAAACTTCTGGCTTCCCATTTATCAACTTCACTTTCTTTATATTCTTTGAACTTTTTGACTTTGTTATAAGCAAATATGTACTTTTCAAAAGGGCTTAAATTTTTTGCGGGTTCTAACATATCGTAAAGTTGTTTTTCAAAATGTAAATATGCGTTTAAGGGAATGGTTTCAAGGTGTGATCTGACAAAGATGTTTTGACTAGATAAATTCGAATTAAATAATATTTTGTTAAAATTTTCTTTGGATTTGTTGTTTTTGATATCAATTATTATACTGTTTGCTTTTTGGAATTTTCTTATTTTTGTGATAACTTCAAAAATTGTATTTGGTAAGTCTGAATTTATTATTATTTCTGTTTTTTCATTTAGGTATTTTAAATTTTCAAGTTCTTCTTCGGTTAGATCTTTATAAATATTAAGTTCGCTTAAAGACTGTAATTCATCATAGGTATAAAACTTTATTAATTTTCGATTACTATTGCACTCTATTAAAGAATCGAAATTTTCTTTTAATGGTTCTTCGACAGCTATGGTGTTTACTTTTTTTAAAGATTTTTCTTCGGCAGATTCTTTTAATTTTTTAAAGTGTTTTTCGCTTAAAATATACGGAGTTTCATCATATTTGGCAAGGGTAAGATCTTCTAAAGTTTCGTTTTGACAAATACTATCAATAAGGTCATCGTTTATTAAAATAGTATAATCAATTGTAAGAAACTTATTTTTTCTTTTACTAACGACGTGTTTTAAAACGTTAAAAACTGTTTCTTGGTGATCTAAAAAATATTCGGGATTTATTTTTAAAATTGTTTTAAATGCTTTTGTACAAATAGTAAATGGATGTTCATAATCGTTTTCGATATTTTGTATGATATTATCTGCAAATTGAGTAATTACTAAACCATTTAAGGCAATTGAATCAAAATTTAATTCATCTAGATTGTTAAATAATTGATCTATAGTTACTATTTGATAATATTTTGAGTTTTTAAAACTATTTATTGTTGTTTTTTTTAGCGTATCAGCTTCTTTCTGGTGTGGCATTTCATTACTCAATCGTCTGATAAAATCTTCAAAAGTTTCTGCCATTATATCACTCTTTTCTATGTTATTTCGTTGTTTGAAACTTTTATTGCTTTTGACTTTAATATTTCTAATTGTTTTTTACTTAGAAACGATTTATGAATATTTACAGTTATAACATTTTTATCAAAGTAATTATCATTCATTATAAAAAACTGATTACTGTATTTGTGATGACTGTTTTCAACTTTCCAGCGAACAGGCTTTTCGTTTTCTAGGTGAACGCCTTCAAAAGTCATTCCGTGTTCACTAGTGATTGTTTTTGCTTTTATACCATTTTGGTAATCTAATAGATCTATTCCTAATTTTTGTAAATCTAGGATTCTAGTGTCTAGAATATTTATCTCACTATGCGGAGCTATTTTGATTCGACATCCAAATTTAACTGGCATTTTGTTTTTTAGTTGTTTTATGGTAAGTGACTTTAAGATTTCTTTTGGTAAATTGATAAATTCTAAATATGGTTGTATTGAATTATCACTACTAAATTCTTTATAATATTTTTTGTAATAATCTAAGTTAGGATTACTTACTATGAAGACAAAATCTTCTAAATTTATTGTCAAATAGCGCTTTTTAAATTCTTGGGGAGTGATATTTTCTAAAGTTATTAAATTTCCATATTTATCGTTATATTCATAATTAAATTTTAGTGGTG
>JAFUBK010000132.1 GCA_017460245.1 Bacilli bacterium | reverse complement strand
GGCAATGATCCGAAGCAGTGTTGTTTTACCGCAGCCGGACGGACCAAGCAGGGTGACAAACTCGTTCTCGTAGATGTCGAGCGAGATGCCCTTCAGGACGACCGTGTTGTCAAATGTCTTGACGACGTTTTTTACTTCGATCAGTTTTTCGTATGAATTTATTTCGTTTATTTTTTTATGTATTTCAATTTTTAATTCTTCATCACTAACATAGTTATCTGATATATATGTTTCTACTTCAACAAGTGGATTTGCTTCTTCCTTTTCTTCTTGCTTTATTTTGGTTCCTTTTAGTTTGTTTACAGCATCATTTATCATTTCTAGAAATAGTTCAACACCAACGCTTGCTACAAAACCAGCTTGTTCTTTTCCTAAAATGTCACCAGCGCCTCTTATTGAAAGGTCACGCATGGCAATGGCAAAACCACTACCTAGTTCAGTAAAATCTTTGATTACTTTTAATCTTTTTGTGGCTATTTCAGATAATATTTTTTGATTGTTATACATTAGATAACAATAGGCTATTTTGTTGCTTCTACCTATTCGTCCTCTTATTTGGTATAACTGTGACAAACCAAATTTATCTGCATCAATAATAATTAACGTATTTACTGTAGGAATATCTATTCCTGTTTCGATTATGGTTGTACATAATAAAACATCATATTTTCCATTACTGAAATCATTCATTACATTTTCCAAGGCATCTTTATCCATCTGACCATGAGTAATGGCTATTTTAGCTTCTGGTACTAGATATTTGATGTGCTTTCTTTTTGTTTCTAAATTTTCAACGTGATTAAAAAGAATAAATGTTTGGCCATTTCTTGAAAGTTCTTTATGAATGGCTTCTTTTATTATTTGATCGTTTTCTGCTAAAACATAGGTTTGAATTGGATATCTTTGAGCTGGTGGCGTTTCTATTAATGACAGACTTCTGATTCCTGACATTGATAGTTGCAACGTTCTTGGAATTGGCGTGGCTGACAAGGTTAAAACATCAACATTATTTTTGTACTGTTTTATTTTTTCTTTATGCTTAACCCCAAAGCGTTGTTCTTCGTCAATTACTAAAAGTCCTAAATCTTTAAAAATTATATCGTCGCTTAAAATACGATGAGTTCCTATTACTATATCTATCTTTCCTTCTTTTAGTTTTTGAATTGTTTCTGTCTGATCTTTTTTTGATACAAATCTATTTAGTAAGGCTATATTTACTGGAAAAGAACTAAATCTATTTATTGCATTTTTAAAATGCTGGGAAGAAAGAATTGTTGTTGGACATAGTATGGCTGCTTGTTTTCCACCCATTATACACTTAAATATTGCTCTAAAAGCAACTTCAGTTTTTCCATATCCAACGTCACCACATAAAAGACGATCCATTGGATGTGGTGATTCCATATCTTTTTTGATTTCTTCAATTACTTTTAATTGATCTTGAGTTTCTTCATATTCAAATTCGCTTTCAAAAACAATTTGCTCTTCGGTATCCTTTGGAAAAGCGAAGCCTTCTTTTGATTCTCTAATAGCGTATAATTCAAGTAATTCTTCGGCTATGTTTTCGGCTTTTTGGGCAGCTTTTGCTTTGGCTTTTGCCCATTCATGAGTTCCTAATTTATTTAATTTTGGGGTGGTTCCTTCTTTACCCGAGTACTTTGTTATCAACTCTAATTTTTCTACTGGTATATATAATTTATCTCCGTCACGGTATTCAACCATCAAATAATCCTTTTTGATGCCTGCTTTAGAAACTGTTTTTATACCTAAATATCTTCCGATTCCATGAGTGCCATGAACAACATAATCACCAATTTCCAATTTTGTTATATCTTTTATCTTAACACCATATTTAAATTTACTTTTGTATTTGTTTTCTTTTTTTTGACCATATAATTCATTCGTAGTAATGATAATATATTTTTCAGTTTCAAACCCTATGTCTAATTTTTTTATAATTATATTTATTTTATCTTTTATTATATTGGTTTCGTTAGTATAAATCAAATCTGAATTTTCTAAATTTTCTATTAAATGGTTAATTTGGTAGCGGTTATTTAAACAAATTATAACCTTTTTCTTTGTCTTTAAATAATGATTTAATCTATCGTTTATATCATTGATATTTGATGGGAATGGTAATACGTCTTTTGTTTGATATTTTTTTATGCCTTTTGATTTTTTGTTTTGAAAAGTTTCAAAAATTAATTGATCTTTTTGAATAATATTTTCAAAATTATGCATATATTATGTTTATTTAGTATGATTTGTGATGATATTATATTCAAAAAAT
>JAFUBK010000131.1 GCA_017460245.1 Bacilli bacterium | reverse complement strand
TCCAAATCTTGATAATGCTTTTTCATAAACTCTTTATAATCTTCTCTCTCATCGTCATCAAGTGTATCTTCTGCCTGCAAAGTTACATCTAAATCATCCATAACCGATTTATCAAGTCTTTGATATTTACTTAAATAATCCTCAACTTTTTGCGTTGGTGTATTTTCCATCATTCCAAAAGAACATCCAACTAAAACAAACGTTAAAGCAAAAATTAATAAAAACTTTTTCATAACTATCCTACTCCTTAATAATTTGGATAGTTTAAATAAATTTATACATCTTTATGAGTCGTTTTATTTTTAATATTTTCGAAATTCTTATATAAAGTAAATTTTAAATTTGGAAACGCATTTACCAAACGCTTATACAAAATAGAGCTATTTTTTAATTTTTCTTTTACAATTTTACTTACCTCTTCTGTTGTGTCCTTCGCACTACTTAAATATGTTCTTTTAATATTAGAAATAATGTTAAAAGAAACAACTGTATCAAGTACAATTATAATCCACAATATCATTGCCAAAAAAGTTAAAAGTAAATTTGGAAAACCATTTAACAAATTTTCAAAAAATGGATTTAAATATCTAATTAAAATAACTCCCAAAAGTCCGAAGCTTAACGTTGTATTCACACACACACGCCCATTAATATTATATTTTCGATTACTATAGTCCCACCAACGTGTTTTAAATATTTTTTCCATAATGTAACTAGTAAAATATTCAAGTAAAGCGCCTAAAACACATGACATTACAAATAAAACCACAATATCATCATAATACCTTGATAAAAACATCGTTATAAATGTTGCCCCGAAACCATATATTGGAAGATATGGACCAATCAAAAAACCTCTTGTTACTAACTTACCTTTTTGTAAAGAAACCAAAACCACTTCCATAATCCATCCCAAACAAGATTAGATCATAAATAACAAAAACAAAATTCTTAAATCCATAAATATCCCTACTTTTCTAATATAATTTTATCACGTTTAAATGGTAAAAACAATAAATATCTTTAACACAAAAGTCCTTATTGAAGTGAACCCAAAATAGTTCACAAAAATAAAAAGGACTTTTAATTTAATGAGAATATTCTAACCAATATCTTGGTGATAGTTCTTTAGAAATTTTATCCAAAGTTTCCGCATCAACCCTATCGACAACCGTAATTTTAGTACAGCTAGAATCTGTATAATCAATCGTTTCTGGCAAACTAACTTTCTGCGTAGTAGAATTTACATCTTTAATACAACCACCATAATAAAATTGATTTTTAACTCTATTATAAGTTGTTATTTTACTTTTTTCGGAAACTATAGTTGAATATTTTGTTTTAAACAAGTCAGTTTGCCAAGATTTTCCAAGCTCTGACTCATTACCAATTGCTGCATAAATTTGTCCATTAACACTATAAATATGCCAGCTTATCCACCAATCTTCAGGGCCTTTAGTATAATATTTTGCAGTTGAAGGACTTTTTTCAATCAGCGAAGCGTATCCATCATATACATATAATGGAAATTTTTTATTCTTATTTTGAGCCTCATTTGCTGAAGCAATACTAAAATTTACCGAATATTCATAATTTTTCAATTCCACTGAAATCTCGTTTATTTCAGTAAGATCCTTCATTTCTTCTGGCAGTTCATACACAAAACCTCTATCTTTTAATTCTAAAACGAAATCGCCTAACGTTGGTAATTTGCTCTCATTAACATCTATTTTCGTAGATGCCCTATATGGCATAGTCTTAAAGAGCAAATAACCCACTAATAAACACAATAATATCCCAATTACCGCAAATACCCATTTATGATTAAAACAAAAATTTTTAAAATATCCTTTTTCAAATTCTTCTTTATAAATACCTATTAAATATAGTACAAGAGGTAAGCACATTATAATCATTGTCATAACTATAAATTTGCTTCTTTCGTAAGTAGGAGAATAATCTAATGAAAAGCTCGTAAACGCCCCTGGATAATATGCAAAAGAAAATATATTAAAAAGATACACAATAATAGCAACTATTGCCCAAATTAAACAAGTATTTAATTTTGATTTGCCCTTTGAATATCTAATTCCTAAAATTCCAGCCACCAAAGATGGAAAAGTCATAGTTACTAAATATCCACTACCAATTAAAAGCAAAAAATCAGTAAGTCCATCCCAAGAGCCTTGTTCATTTGGCGTCATAAAACCAATTATAGAATTTATAAACATAAATACAGCTACCGCAACAATTAAAAGCGATACGGCAACTACAATTATAGAAGCAACCTTAAGCCATTTACTTTTCGGCTTAAACCCGTTATTTATACTATTATTCTTCACCAAACTTCACCTCTTATTATTCACGATAATTATTTCATCATTTTTAAGTTGTGTCAAGTTTTAGGCAAACAAAAAAAGATTAAAAACTAATCTTCCTTATTTTTATAAATATCAATAATTAAATTATAAAAAATATTTTTATATTGATCGTAATTCTTATCATTTCTAATAGTCATAGAAAGAAATGGC
>JAFUBK010000130.1 GCA_017460245.1 Bacilli bacterium | reverse complement strand
TGCTTTTGAAATTGAAAGCGTTGATAAAAAAGAGAAAGGCAAACAGTCAAAAGCTCCTTTTATAACCAGTACTATGCAGCAAGAAGCTTCAAACAAATTAAAATTTGGTGCAAAAAAAACAATGATGCTTGCCCAAAAACTCTATGAAGGAATTGATCTAGCAAATGAAACAGTTGGACTTATAACCTATATGCGTACGGATTCCATAAGACTTTCAAATGAATTTGTAAGTGAAACCTATCGTTTTATTGAAACAAA
Organism: Bacilli bacterium; assembly: GCA_017460245.1. Taxonomy (GTDB): domain Bacteria; phylum Bacillota_I; class Bacilli_A; order RF39; family UBA660; genus Coprosoma. The sequence goes on along the minus strand of JAFUBK010000130.1, from coordinate 8,842 downwards.
ATATGGTAAAGAATATATTGGTAAAGTAAAAGTAAGCAAAAAAACTGATAACGTTCAAGATGCACACGAAGCCATTAGACCAACCAGTATTTCCCGTACTCCAGAAAGTGTTAAACCATACCTAAAAGACGATGAATTCAAATTATATCGTATGATTTATTATCGTGCTTTAGCAAGTCTAATGAAAGACGCAAAAGTTGAAGGAACAACTGTAGTACTAAATAATAACAGCTACGGTTTTAAAGCTACTGGCCAAACAATTGTCTTTGATGGTTATTTGAAAGTTTATAGTGATTACGAAGATACTAAAGATACCATATTACCACCATTTGATGATTATAGTTCAAAAATAATTGTTTCAAACCAGATTACTAAAGAGCAGCATTTTACTCAGCCTCCCGCAAGATACACGGAAGCTAAACTAATCAAAGAATTAGACGAACTAGGAATCGGAAGGCCAAGTACATACGCAACAATCATTGACAACATTAGAACTAGAGGTTATGTAAGTTTAAAAGAAAAAAAATTCATTCCAACAGAAATAGGATTCGAAGTAACTGACAAACTTCAAGAATATTTTGATCACATTATCAATGTCAAATATACAGCTGATATGGAAAATGATTTAGACAAAATCGCCGAAGGAACAGAAGTGTGGTATGAAGTTTTAGATAAATTTTATAAAGAATTTGAACCAGCTGTGGAAAATGCTTTAGAAAAAATGCCAAAAAAACAGCCAGAAAAAACCGGCGAAGTTTGTCCAAATTGTGGCCACGAACTAGTCATTCGTAAAGGGCGTTATGGTCAGTTTACTGCCTGTAGTAACTTCCCAGCTTGTAAATATATCAAACCAGAAGAAAAAGAAGAAAATATCATCTGCGATTGTCCAAATTGTGATGGTAAAATAGTAGAAAAGAAAAGTCGCCGCGGAAAAGTATTCTATGGCTGTAATAACTATCCTAAATGCAAAACTGCCTATTGGGATAAACCAACAGGACAAAAATGCCCAGAATGTGGCAGCATGCTTACTGAAAAAAAAGACAAAATAAAATGTAGTACTTGCGATTACACCAAATAATCTTATTTTGACATATTATAAAAAAAGTGTATAATAATCGCCAGTGGGGTGATATTATGGCAATTGCCAAAGGCGTATATAGTTTAACAGTAAACGGAAAGGCCGTACCAGTTCCTTGGGGTTTATTTAACGATATCGATCCTGAATTAAAAGAAAAAAGTTTTAAATTTAAAGATAAAGTTAAAGTGCCACTAACCATAATTGATGCATTTACAACTAACTTTTATACTGAAGAAGGCCTTATCTTATATTTAAGCAAACAATTCAGTGACAACATCAAAACAGTAGAAATAACGTATCGTGAAAACAAGCAAACACGTACTATACCAATTATCCTAAAAGATCAACAAGAAACACATGATTTATCGCGTGATCAATTTGGAAATTCAGATTTTGATGACAAAGCATTTAATAGCGCACTAAAAAAAGTATTTAATATCAAAAGAACTAACTCTTATATCTATGATTTTCTATGCAAATATGGCTATATTTGTGAAAAACTAAATGAATATTTAAATACTTGTTATCACTACAGTGGTGATGAAGAAGGTTACAGGTTTCATTTAGATAAATTAAAAAAACGTTTTAATTATCGCAGTTACCGCAATATTTGTATTGGTATAAAAGCTCTTTATGACAAAACTAAGGAAAGCATACCTGAAGAGCCAAAACTTGATCATGAAGCAGGCATTGAAGCCGATTTATTAAATACTGCTAGTATTGAAGATATTGAAAACTACTTTGGTATTAGTTTAACGACTGATGAAAATCAATGGGAAGGATATACCATTGATCCAGAAAAACAAATGAAGGATTTAGATAATCCTGATTACGATGACGACGATTTCCGCAATCCAGAATTTATTGAACCAAATATATATGATAATATTACCATAGAACAAAATGGACAATCTGTATTACCATTTGAAAAGGTCGGCTATGTAAAAAAATTAAAAGGTGATAATTAATCGCCTTTTTTTGTGCTATAATTTAATTAGGTGAAGCCTATGAAAGAGATAGAAAACTTCCTTGAATACTTAGAACTTGAAAAAAATTTTTCAAAACATACAATAATAAATTACAAAGACGACTTAGAAAACTATTATGCCTTTACAAAAAAAATCCAAGTTTCTTTAAAAGATATTCGTGAATATCAAAAATATTTATACGACCAAAAATTTAGTACCGCCTCCATATCAAGAAAAATAAGCTGTTTGAAGAGTTTTTACAAATATCTACAGTCCGAAGGAAAAATAAAAGAAAACCCTATGACTTTAATTAGTAATCCCAAAAAAGAAAAAAAATTACCAAATTTTTTAAACTATGAAGATACCGAAAAACTTTTAAACACACCCGATTTAAGTACTCCAGAAGGCCAAAAAGAAGCATTGGTTATGGAAATGTTATATTCAACAGGCCTTCGTGTAAGTGAACTTATTAATATAAAAATAGACGATATTAATTATAGTGAAAGAAGTATATTAATTTTAGGTAAAGGAAATAAAGAAAGATATGTATATTATGGCAGTAAATGTGAAAACCTATTACGCCTATATACAAATGAGGGGAGAAAAAAACTCAAAGACAGTATTTATCTCTTTCAAAATAAACACGGCCGCCAAATAAACGACAGAACAATTCGCAAAATCATCGAAACAAATGCTTTAAAAGCCGGTTTGAAAATGCACGTAACTCCGCATACTTTAAGGCACACATATGCCACACATATGCTAAATGAAGGCGCAGATTTAAAAAGTGTCGGAGATCTTTTAGGCCATGAAAATTTGTCAACAACACAAATATATACACATATATCCAACGAAAGATTAAGAAGTGTCTATTTAAATGCTCATCCACGTGCAAAAAAACGTTAATAAATGTCAAATGTTGTTAGAACCTTGTAAATAAGTTTATCTTTTTGATATAATAATAAAAGAATATAGGAGGGTGCAAAAGTGGAAAAATACGTTTATTTATTTAGTGAAGGAAATAAAGATATGCGATTACTTCTTGGTGGAAAAGGCGCTAATTTAGCCGAAATGGCAAATATGGGTCTTCCAGTTCCCATGGGGTTTACCATAACTACCAAAGTTTGTGATCGTTATTATAAAAATAGCCAAAAATTAGACATCGAAGTAGAAAAACAAATATATACCATTTTAACTAAATTAGAAGAAATAACAGGTAAAAAAATTGGCGATAAAAATAATCCTTTATTACTTTCAGTAAGAAGTGGTGCTCCTGTCAGTATGCCAGGAATGATGGACACTATTTTAAATTTAGGACTAAATGATGTAATTGCCGCTAATTTAGCCACCGATGAAAACACGCTTAGATTTATATATGATTCTTATCGTCGCCTTATAATGATGTTTGCTGACGTTGTTAAAGGAAAAGGTCGTGAAGATTTTGAAAAAGTGTTAAACCATCGAAAATCTATAAGAGGAGTTACCACTGATATCGAGCTATCTGGTGAAGATATGTATGAAATAACTCTTGATTATAAAAAAATATATAAAAAATTAGTTGGTGAAGATTTTCCTCAAAATCCTAAAATTCAGTTGTTAGAATCCATAAAAGCTGTTTTTCGTTCATGGAATACAGAAAGGGCCAAAGTATATCGCCAAATCAACAATATCAGTTCTACTTTAGGTACTGCTGTTAATGTTCAAGAAATGGTTTACGGTAATTTAACCGACAATTCCTTTACCGGTGTAGCCTTTTCAAGAAACCCTTCAAACGGAATCGATGAATTATATGGTGAATATCTAGAAAAAGCTCAAGGTGAAGACATTGTCTCTGGAGTTAGAACCCCTAAATCAATTGCGGCAATGGAAAGAGATTATCCTGATATTTACAAAGAACTAAAAGATATATCAAAACTTTTAGAACGACATTATAAAGATATGCAAGATATGGAATTTACTGTTGAAAATGGTAAATTATATATGCTTCAAACCAGAAACGGGAAACGTACGACCAATGCTGCTTTAAAAATTGCTATTGATCTAGTAAACGAAAACCTTATAACCAAAGAAGAGGCCATAATGCGAATAGAACCCGAAAAACTTGATGAACTTCTTCATCCTTCATTTGATAAAGAACAACTACAAAAAGCAAAACTAATCACCACCGGGCTTCCCGCATCTCCAGGCGCTGTAACCGGTTCAATATATTTTACAGTAGATGATGTCCTAAACGCTAAAAAGGAGGGCATAAACGCAATTTTAGTCAGAGTAGAAACATCGGCTGAAGATATCGAAGGCATGAACAGCGCAGTAGGAATATTAACCGTAAGAGGTGGAATGACTTCTCATGCTGCTGTTGTTGCAAGAGGAATTGGCAAATGTTGTATCTGTGGATGCCATGATATCCAAATTGATAATAAATTAAAACAAATGAAAGTGGGTAATAATATTTACCACGAAGGAGATAAAATTTCTTTAGATGGTATAACAGGCAATATATATGAAGGACAAATAAAAACCGAAGACAATGTCACAAATGACAATTTAAACTTGTTCTTAAATTGGGCTAAAGATATAAAAACCCTAGGAATAAAAGCTAACGCCGAAACAGAAAAAGATGCCATAACCGCTTTAAAATTTGGTGCCGAAGGTATTGGCCTTGCCAGGTCCGAGCACATGTTTTTCGAAGAAGAAAAATTATTCGCCATGCGAAGAGTTATCTTTGCCAAAGACAAAGAAGAAAGAGAAAAAGCCTTAGAAAAACTATTACCATATCAACAAACCGACTTTGAAAAAATATTTAGAATAATGGCCGGTAAAAAAGTTACAATTCGTTATTTAGATCCGCCTCTACATGAATTTTTACCAAAAACGAAGCAAGACATTGAACTTTTAGCTAAAAAACTAAATGTTAGCGAAGAACATATAAGTAACCAAATAGATGATTTAAAAGAACTCAATCCGATGATGGGTCATCGTGGATGTCGCCTGTTAATAACTTATCCTGAAATTGCTATTATGCAAACCAAAGCCATCATTGGTGCAGCTATAAAAATAAGCGATGAAGGTAAAACCGTTTACCCGCAGCTTATGATTCCTTTAGTTGGTAGTGAAACAGAATTTAATTATTTAAAAGAAATAATAGATAAAACCGCCAAAGACCTTATTAAAGATAGCCAAATAGACTATGAAGTAGGTTCAATGCTAGAAGTTCCAAGAAGCGTAGTTATCGCCGATAAACTTGCCACAAATTCCAAATTTTTCAGTTTTGGTACTAACGATTTAACCCAAATGACTTATGGGTTTTCAAGAGATGATGCAGGCAAATTTTTAGCAGATTACTATGACAAAGGAGTATTTAAAACAGATCCGTTTAAAACTATAGATCAGGACGGTGTCGGTAGATTATTAACAGTAGGGACCAAACTTGCTAAAAAAACCAATCCCAAAGTTGAAATAGGTATTTGCGGAGAGCACGGTGGCGATCCAAAAAGTATTGAATTTTGTCACAACATAGGTCTTACATATGTTTCGTGTTCACCATACCGCATTCCAATTGCTATTTTATCAGCAGCGCAGGCTAAAGTTAAGGAGAGTGGAAAATGAAAATTCTCTGCATCGGACATGTAACTTACGATGTTACATTTGAAACGACATCCTTTCCATTAGAAAATACAAAAAATAGATATCATAATAAAGAAGAGTACGTTGGTGGGCCAGTAGCCATTGCTTCAGTTTTGCTTGCTAGATGGGGAGAGGAAGTAGAACTAGCCGGTCAAGCCGGTTTAGATGAAAACGGACGAAAAATTCAAAAAGAATTAGTTTTAAATAAAGTAGGGATATCAAATTTAAGCTTAGATAACAATCTTTCAACATCTAATAGTTTTATCCTTGCCAATAGTTCAAATGGCAAACGTACAATTTATAGTTACACACCTAAAAAAGGTCAGTTAAAGCCATTAAAATTAGATTATACTCCCGATATTATTTTATTAGATGGCTATGAATATGAAGCTAGTAAAAAATTGTTAGAAGAGTTTCCAAATACAATAAGCATTCTCGATGCTAGTCGTGAAAATCTAGAAACTGTGGAATTAGCTAAAATGGTAAAATATTTAATTTGTTCTCAAGAATTTGCTGAAAGCGTAGCCGCAACCAAAATTGACTTTAACAATCTTTCAACGCTTAGTGAAGTTTATACTAAAATGGAAGAAACTTTCAAAAACGAAATAATTATCACTTTAGAAGAAAGAGGTTGTCTTTATAAAGAAAATGGTCAAATAAAAATAATGCCATCTATAAAAGTAAAAATTGTTGACACAACTGCTGCTGGCGATATTTTTCATGGCGCATTTGTTTATGCCTTGGCCCATAAGTTTAATTTTGAAAAAACAATCAAATTTGCCAACATCGCCGGAGCTTTGTCAGTTACTAGATTTGGCGGCTGCTTATCTATTCCAACCCTAAAAGAAGTCCAAAAAGTATATGACCAAGTTAAATAGTATAATCTTTCCAGATATATATCCATCATTAGACCTTCACGGATACGACAGACAAACTGCCAGAGTTGCCATTAATGATTTTATCCTAGACAACCGCATAATTGGCAATTCCATCGTTACCATCGTTCATGGAGTTGGAAGTGGTATTCTTAGACAAACAACTAGTTTGACATTAAAAAAAAATAAATTAGTCATAGATTTTAAACTTGATAATTTTAATCACGGAATGACGCTGGTTGAAATAGATATAAAAAAAGAGATTTAAGATCTCTTTTTAATTGACAAAATATTTAGTTTATGTTAATATAATTGGCGTTTAAGGGGGATGTTTATGTATCAAGAAAGACAATCCGGATTTATATTCAAAAATATAATTTTAAAACTATTACTTATTGTGATCATCATTCTTGTAGTAGTTGGACTTTTTCCAACTAAAAAATACGTCGAAAACTTACTAGACCAAACAAACGGCACTACAAGTTCAATCGTATTTAATAGTAACTTACAAACAATGAAAGATGCAGCTTTATCATATTATAATGGTAAAAGACTACCTGACAAAAGTGATACACTAACATTAAAACAAATGCTTGATAAAAACTTACTTACTGAAGTAAAAGATAGTAATAACAAAACATGTGATACTAATAAATCATATGTAACCGTTACAAAAAACGAAGACGATTATACATTAAACATAAGTTTAACATGTAATAAAAAAACAAAAAAAATAGTAAGTTATTTTGGTTCATATAATTACTGTACATCCAGCGTTTGCGAAAAAAAAAAGATAATTAATGAAACCCAAGAAAACCCAAACAACTCAGGTTCAAAAGACGTTAGTACAAAAGAAGAAGAGTGTTTATATACAAAAAGTTCAAACGGAACATACAAGTATACAAATTGGTCCGATTGGACAACAGAAAAAATAAGTCCTTCTCAAACAAGAGAAGTAGAAACCAAAGTTGAAAAAGTAAAAGTTGGGACCATTGATGAAGCAGTAGGAACCACTACAATAACTCAAAGTCCTAAAAAAGTGACTGCTAAAAAAAATGGTAACATCTTTGTTGTGTATGTCTGTCCTGCCGATTTTGATAACGGCGGCAGCCACAACAACCCTGTTGTTTGTACAAAAACAGTTACCAAATATGAAGCTAAAGACGCCTACAAAAATATTCTATATTATCGTTATCGTGATAAAAGTTACGTAAATGCACAATCCGATTCAAAATGGAGTAACTGTAACGATAGTACATTAATAAATAATGGTTATACAAACACAAATCAAACAAGATAACATCTTGTTTTTTTGTTGTTAAGTAAGCGTAAAATTTTAATATAACAATTGACTTTTACTATCTCTTTTGTTACTATTAATTATAGTAGGACAATAGACAGAAAGGGCGATAGCTATGCAAGAAAAATATATTTTTGAATACGAAAACGAAAATGAATTTAAAAAACTAGAAAGTGCTTTAAAAAAATATAATATGTTAGCTTTTAAAAAGCTCTATTTTGAGTATTATCCTCAATTAAAAAAAGGGCAGCTTTTAGGAACAAAAGTTACTTTAGAAGATGGCACAGAAGAGTATCAAGTAAAACTTCCAACCGATGCTATGTTTACCAAAGTTCATGGTGACGTAATGTTACATTATACTTTTGATGAAAATACTAAAACCATAAAAATAAAAACTTTAAGCCCTGAAGCAATACTAACCGAAGGACATCAGTCTGAATTAGTGACATATAAAGGCGTTATGGTATCTAAAGAACACGCAGACAAAGATATGTTTAAAATAAATTTATTAAATATGATACAAAAATAAACAAATTTGTTTATTTTTTTTACGAAAAAAGAACTTTTTCAAGTTCACTAATTTTAAAGTAGTGCAGGTATGATACTTATCTATAGTTTTTCACCCAAATTATACAAATCAGTACATACAGCACTGATTTCTTAGTTCAATTATAAACTATTTTTATCGCAATATACTTTTTATAAAAAAGTAATCATTATCTAAATGTTCCAGTTCTAGTTCTAAATGAGCAACTTGTTTATAACCTCTTTTAAGATAAAACTTATGAGCGTCAGTTAATATTTCATTACAAGTTAAAATTACCTTTTTAATTTTTGTTTTTTCTTTAATATATGTTTCAATCATTTCATATAGTAGATTACCAATTCCTAATTTTTTATAATTTTTATCTACATAAAATATTTTAAATATTACTATATTTGATTTGTTTTCTAGTGCGATAGTTCCAATAATTTTGTTATTATCTAAAGCAATATA
>JAFUBK010000129.1 GCA_017460245.1 Bacilli bacterium | reverse complement strand
TCTACACTTTCAATAATTCCACCACCAAGGCATTGTTCACCGTTATAAAATACACAAGCTTGACCAGGCGTAACAGCCTTAACCCCTTGAGGGTACTTTACCAAAATATGCTTATCATCAATTTTTTCAGTTATAACTACATTATCCTTTTGACGATATCTAAATTTAGCCATACATTTTGAAGGCAGTTCATCCAATAAATTAACATCACTTACAACGCAAGAATAACTTAGTAGATATTTATTTTCGTCACCCATAGCAACATATAAAATGTTTTTTTTCAAATTCTTTTTAACAACAAACATTCTGCTTTCAGTTCCCCCAATATTAAGCCCTCGTCTTTGACCGATAGTATAATACATAAGCCCGCTGTGCTTACCAACAACTTCATTAGTCTCAATATTAAGAATATCACCAGTTTGATTCGGCAAATAATTTTCTAAAAACTTCTTAAAATTGCGTTCTCCAATAAAGCAAATGCCAGTTGAATCTTTTTTTTCAGCAATAATCAAATCGTATTTACGAGCAATTTTTCTGACTTCTTCTTTTTGTAAGTCGCCAACAGGAAATAATACGTTTTTCAACTGTTCCTTAGAAACTTGTGACAAGAAATATGTCTGATCCTTGTTATTATCAAAACCTTTATATAATTTTCCGTCTTTTATTCTTGCATAATGACCCGTGGCTATAAAATCAGCGCCAAGTTTGACAGCTTCTTTTGCAAACATATCAAATTTTATATATTTATTGCACATAATATCAGGATTAGGGGTTCTTCCTTTTTTTAATTCATCTAAAAAATAAGAAAAAACATAATCCCAATATTCTTTAACAAAATCAATTCTATGTAAAGGAATACCTAATTTTTCACAAACTTTTACAGCATCGTTATAGTCCTGTTCCTGTGGACAAATATCTTCATTTAAATCAGGATTACCTAAAAAATCGCCATTAAGAGTACTATCCCAGTTACGCATAAAAAGACCTTCTACTTCATAGCCCTGTTTTAAAAGTAAAATAGCCGCTACACTACTATCTACTCCCCCACTCATACCAACAACAACTTTTGACATATAATCACCTCTTTACAATACCACTATTGTAACAAAAAAACGATAGAAAATCTATCATTTAAAAAAAGTAAATACCAAGGTAAACAAATGTGGTAATAAATATATTTCATAAACACTACTTATTACTAAAACAAATATAGATATAAGCAAAACAATTGTATACCTGTTCATAATACCTTTAAAATCAAGAGTTTTTTTGGTAGTAAAACATCTAATAACTTTAAATGATATTATAAGTGCATAAGCCGACACTAACATATATATAAGCACATTTACAACTTGATGAGGAAAAACATATAAAAAGCTTAACAAAATACCTTTAATTTTAAAATTAAGAATAATAGAGCCTAAGGAAAATCCTAAAACAAAAGCCTTTAAAAACAAAAGAAATAAGATAATAAAAAAACCAATTACAGAAACACCCAAAAACCAAATGATAACAACAAATAAAAGTGTAAAAATTAGAGAATTAAACAAACTATTATCAAAATATAGTTTCCCATCTCTAGCATTATTAAAAAAATCATTCAAATAATCAAAAACAATTTTTTTATCAGTTGTATCTATTATCATCGAAAATATAGCCCCAGATAGTAAACCAATAATTACAATAACTAATAAAAAAACAAATAAATTTTTATTAATATAAATATTACGTCTAAAATTGTTTAAATATTTTTTCATAATTATCCCTCGCTAAATTATATTATTTTTAAAAAATAATATTCCAAAAATATAAAAAATATAGTACAATTATCATAGAGGTGATAACATGAACAAAAAACTTCAAAAACTTACAATCTGGCTAATGTTAATAGTTATGATAGCCTTTTTTGTTGCAACCATAGTTTGGGGTATCAATTAAAAAAACAGCTTTTAAAAAGCTGTTTTATTTATAATTAATGCAATCTTGAATAATATAATCAAGAATATCTTGGCTTGTCTTCTCAGTATAATGCAATCCATCATAAGTATTAAATATTAAATTAGAATAAGAATCACAGTAAGTAATAATCCCTCTTGACATTTTAATGTTTTTTTGAATTTTCTTATTATATTTTTCAATATCACTATTATTTATAATCATATTTGGCCAATATTTACGCATTAAATTTTTTTCAATAGGGTTAATTGACAATAAATAAAAATGAACATCAGGATGTTTTAAAGCAAGTTTTTTATAATAAGTAAAATATTGATCCGCTTTTACATAAGGATCGACAACTTTATTCATATCATTAACACCCATATTAATAACAACATGATAAATATTTTTTTTATTTTTAAGCTTTAAAACATTTTCAAGATCATCGATAGCCACTGTTGTAAACCATTTAATTTTCGCTCCACTTAAAGCTATAAAACTATAATTTTTCGGAATTATATATTGATTCTTATTATCGTTAATTAACGACATCCTAGAATCACCCACAATAATAACTTTATTCTTCTGAACCTTTTTTAAAAGTACATTATCATTTCTTTTTAATTCTAATGTTGGACAATAACATCCTTCAAATTTTGGTGGAACAAAAACTTCTATTACTAAAATAAAAATAGCAAAAGAAAATAAAACAGCCACCATAATTAAAACAAGTTTGTTATTGATAAATTTAAATACATATTTTTTTAAAATAATTTTATTTTTTATTAAAAACATAATAGTTAGAAAAAAACTAATTAAAAAAATACATAATATACCTATAAACTCAATGTTGTTTATTTTAAATAGTAAATTACTATTACAAATTTCTAATATCATTTTTAACACCGTTAAATATATTAACACAAATTAATCAATTTTCATAGTTTAATTAACTTTTTTATTAAAAAGTTTTAACATAATTCTATCATAAACAGGTTTAAACTTAATAACTAAATATTCAGATATTTTATTTATTAT
>JAFUBK010000128.1 GCA_017460245.1 Bacilli bacterium | reverse complement strand
TTAAATTTTTCACTTTTAATTAGATATAAATTATAATTTCCCATTTTGAAAAAATTGTATTTCATAACATCACCTTTTTTATTATGGTTTTTTATTCTTATTTTATTGATTCTAGGGTAATTTTTATCATATCGCTTAGGTGCTTTTCCCTATCTTCCGCTGTGGCTTGCTTATTTGTAAATTTTGAATCAACAACAGTCATAAGGCATGCGGCTTTTTTATTTAGTTTTTCTGCTAAGAAAAACAGTGCAAAAGCTTCCATTTCACATGCTAAAGCATCAGCTGGAATTGTTGATTCGAAATAATCTTTATTTAGAGCATATATATCAAAAATATCAGATGTTAGTGTTTTGCCAACAACTAGAGTTTTGTTTAGGTCTTTAGCTGTTTTTATGATTTGCTCATTTAATTGTTTATTAGGATATGCAATGTGTATATCTTCTCCACTTGTTGTTTTGGCATAATTACTGTATGTGCAAGCTTCATTAGAAAGTACTATATCAAAAAGATTTAAATTTTGTGATAAGGCTCCTGATGAGCCAATTCTAATAATAGTATCGACATCATAAACTGTAAACAGTTCATAAGCGTAAATACCAATGCTTGGCATACCCATTCCAGAGGCCATGACAGTTATTTCTTTTCCTTTATATTTACCTGTATATGCATAAATATTACGCACTTTGTTTACTAGCTTACAATCATCTAAAAAGTTTTCAGCAATTAATTTGGCTCTTAGTGGGTCGCCTGGCATAATTACAGTTTTGGCAATTTGGTTTTTTTCAGCTTCGATATGTGGGGTCATTATTTTTCCTCCTTTGTATAATATTGTTTTGTTATAAAAAGATTTTTCTTTTTTAGGTGTTTTTCCATAATGTTTTGAAGTATTCTACTTGTTTTTGTTTTTAAATTGTTAATGCTTGTTAAAGGATCTGTTAGTATTGAATAAATGCCATAATCATTAGCCCCTTTAATATCACTCATCATTTGATCGCCAATCATTACTGTATTTTCTTTTTTACTTTGTAAAAGATTCAAGGCTTTATCAAAGGCTTCTTTGTTTGGTTTGTCCGATTTATATAAGTAACTTGTATTTAAGGCTATGGCTACCGGTTTTACTCTTTCCTCTTTATTGTTTGACATAATACATATAGTAAAGTTTTGTTGTTCTAAATTTTTAAACATTTTTTTTAGCTTGTCTGGTACTTGTTTATCATCAGTTGGTAATAGTGTATTGTCAATATCAAAAATTAAATTTGTTAATTTATTTTTTTTCAAATATCCATAGTCTATTTCATAGATGTTTTTAACATACATTTGAGGTATAATTTTTTTTGTTTCTTCCTTGTTATTAAGCATAACTTTGAAAAAACATTTAAGCATTTTTATATTTTTTCCCATGTCGTGTTCTCCTTCTAATTAATAGTATTAGGCAAGTTAAGATAACCAAGGCGATGCTTGTTTCTAATTTGTGATCTTTTAAATATTTGATCAAAGAAAATTGTTGTTTCTGTTTTAAAACTATTTTTTCACTGGCAAGTTTTTCGTTTTTGTAGTAAATATCTAATGTGCCTAGTTTTGTATTCTTTTTTATTTTACTAGTAATTGTTTTTATCCCACTATATTTATAAGTTACATCTTTTTTATTGTAATTATTTGGTAAGTAGGCTTCTATTTTTGTGCTGGCATAAAAGTTTACTTTATCTTTTTTTGTATATTTAGTTTTAAGTGTTAGTATTTTTTGATGTTTTTTGATAACTGTTTGATAACTATAATTGTTTATAAAGTTTTCATATATTGTTTTAGCATCCTCGTAATTGTGAGGACCTTTTTTATCATAAGGAGCACCTGTTGTCACTAGAAGAAAGTTTACGTTGTTTTTACTAGCAATCGTTGCTAAACACAGGCCAGCGTTATCAGTTGTTCCGGTTTTACCACCTTCAAGATAATCACCAACGTTTTTATTATGACGAATGGTGTTTTTTAAAGTTATTGTACCATCT
>JAFUBK010000127.1 GCA_017460245.1 Bacilli bacterium | reverse complement strand
CGGAAATATCTTTCGATCTTCAGCTCCAAGGTAGTCATTATTAAAAACATATATTAGTTCGCACCAACCACTAACTCTCTTTAAAACACACATTAATAATCGTGTCCTCTTCATTGCTTTTTATACATAAATTGTATCATATTTCTTTTAAAAGTCAACATTATTTACGCAAATTTTTACTTATCATCTCTTCATATTCTGATATTTGTTTAATGCGAGAAATAATTCTTCCTGCCTTAATAATTTCATCACCCCTGCTCGTAATAGCAAGATGTGCCTCTAAAGCTTCTAAATTCAAATTAGAAGTAAAAAAAGTTGGCAGTTTTTCATCCATACGGTATTGCAAAAGTGGACACAATATCTCATCACGATTCCACGCACTAACACTTTCCGCCCCAATATCATCAATCAAAAGTAAAGGTGCCTTTTTAATAGATTCAAACTTATTATTAAACTCACTTTTATACTCAAAGCTAAAAGAAGCCTTCAAATCTCTTAAAAATTCTGGCCAAAAAATAATCGCACTTTTAATTCCGTCTTTCGCAAGTTCATTAAACATAGCCGCAATTAAATAAGTTTTACCACAGCCAAAATTACCAGATAAAAACAATCCCTTTTGATATTTATCGTCTTTATATTTAATCATAAACTCTGTAAGAAAATTAATAACAGGGATTCTCTTCTTATCAGTTTTATATATTTTGCTAAAAGAAGCCTCTTTTATTTCTTTAGGTAAATTATAAATCATAACATTATCTTGAAATTTATTTTTTTTGCTTTCTTTAATTTTATATTTGCAAGGTCTATACCCAAAATCTAAAAGTCCATCAACAATTTTAGGTAAATAAGCGTAACCATTAATTTTATTTTCACAAGCTTGAAGGCCAGGACATTTTTTACAATGCCCATATTCTAAAGCACATTCTTCCAAAGTTGAAGTATATTTAATAAGTTCTTCTCTCTTAAGCTTAGTTTTCACAACAACTTCTTTAAAAACATCATCCTTAAGTGCTTCGTCAAAAGTTTCATTTAAATTTCCTCTAGCCTTATATTTAATTGCTTCCTTAATTTGCTTCATTTTCATCACCTTCCAAGTGCTTTATTTATTTTTTCTTCCAAAGCAGCAATTTCTTCTTCACTAGCCTCTTCTTGTTCAATATTTTTATTATACCAATCTGGTTTTTCTTCTTTTTTTAAAGATTTTTTCACAATTGTTTTTTTACCTTTGTTCTCTTTCCTACATAATTCCATTGCTTCAGGAACTGTTGTAATATTACTTCTCTTCCACTGCGAAGCAATCGCTAAAACAAAATTTTTAGTAAGTTTATTATTATTAATTTTTAAAACATAATCAATAAGTACATTTACAACGCCTTGATTAAGCTCATAATCAATCAATAACTCATCTATTATTGCTAAATCACTCTTACTAGGTCTTACGCCTTTATTTTTACCAGACAAATAATCATAAGGGGAAGTAGTTTCAAATGTATAAATAAGTTTTGATCTTTTAGATCCATCAGATACTCTAGTTCGCAAATATTCGGGTTGTGCTTTATATATCAAAGATGGACTACTACCCATATGTTCAAAACTATAATAATTTTGACTATTTTTTCTAAGTAAATTTTTATCAATAATATGTTTTTCATTAATAGAGTTTCTAATAAGTTCTAAAAGCTCATCATCATTTAAATTATAAATAAAAGAAAGTTTATATATCAAAGACTTAACATCCTTATTAACACTTTTTACATTTAAAATTTCTTCTGGTATTTGACTTAAAACACCATTTAAATCAATTTTTGAGCTAACCATAACATCAATTTGATTTACTTTTCTTATGTTTTCTATATTGTCTGAAGAAAAACCGGCATCAAATGTATCAAATGTATCACTAAAGCTAGCCGTAATCTCTTCATAACCTTTTAAATCAATTTTAGGAATACTAAAAAATTTTAAAATATTATCGTAATCTCTTTTTCCAACGTTGCTTTGTAAAGCCACCGATAGAATAGGATTAGAAAAAAATTCAAAAGGATCAAGTGGAGAATAAAGTTCATAAATATAATTATTAACGCTATCTTTTTTTACAAAAGATTTTAATAATCCGATTGCTTCCAATTTTTCTCTAGCCTCTAATAAATCTTCTAGCTTAAGCCTTGTTTTTGTCATCAAACTATGGTGTGTGTGTTCAACAGAAATAATAGACAAACTGTCTAAATCACTCCATAAAGTTAAATACAAATTAATCGCCACACCACCAACAATAGGTTGATAAAGCTTAAGTAAAATATTACGACTTTCATTATCTAAAATAGTACAATTTTTAACAATATAAGTATCTGCTGGAAGTAAATTTACTTTCATGTCCATCCCCCTATCGTTTAACTAAGCTAACTACATTGTAACATATATTTAACCTAAAAAAAAGACAAAGAAAAAGTATTTATAATTTTTCTATTTCTTCTTTTGGTAAACCAGTATATTTAACAATTGTCTCAATATCAACTTTATCATTAAGCATATTCTTAGCTATTTTGG
This sequence comes from Bacilli bacterium, assembly GCA_017460245.1. Taxonomy (GTDB): domain Bacteria; phylum Bacillota_I; class Bacilli_A; order RF39; family UBA660; genus Coprosoma. The sequence goes on along the minus strand of JAFUBK010000127.1, from coordinate 77 downwards.
TAGAGTTATTATATGTAGCTTCTTTGGCAGTTTTTTTAGTTTCAGTAAGTTCTTCTTTTATTTTAACTAATTCTTCT
>JAFUBK010000014.1 GCA_017460245.1 Bacilli bacterium | reverse complement strand
AATCCAATAAATAAAAATGCATCAAAATATTCTTCTACTGCAGTAAAGACGACTGTAAATACAAATGTATATACAACCATAAAGCAAAGTGGCTCGATAACCCACCAAAGCCAGTTCAATCGTGATCCAGCTACTTCACTTTTTAATTCTGATTTTGCCATTCTTATAGTATATTTAAAATACTTTTTAATGTTTTTTATAAATTTTTTCATAGTGTACTCCTAACAATTAGGAACTTGAGCCACTCCGTTTATAGGTTTTTTTAAACCTAAATCTTCTTTTATTTTTGTTGTTGATACACCTTCTGTTCTATTTAAAAATAGAAGGTCGCATTCTTTTTCAATTGCTTTAAATTTTTCATCGTTTGCCCAGTCACTACCCATGACTACCATATCAACATTATATTCTTTTATGTCGTTAATTTTTTGTTCCCATGTTTTTTCTGGAATGACTAAATCTACATATCTTAATGCTTCAAGCATTTCTTTTCTTGTTTCATAATTGTGATATGCTTTTTTACCTTTTAAAGCGTTGAATTCATCGGTACTTAAGGCAACTATTAAATAATCGCCCAATTCTTTAGCTCTTTTTAATAGCCTTATATGACCGTAATGTAAAAGGTCATATGTTCCATACGTTAATATTCTTTTCATTTTATACACCTCATATCTATTGATTCATATATGTTATATTTTCTAGTTATATCTTTTATTAAGTTTTTGTCATTATTTATGAATATATTTGTTATGTGATTATTATTTACAAATGGATTGTTTGTTGAAGGAGCAACCAAAAACACTCTAAATCCATTAATTGCTTTTTCTCTTATTCACCTATTTGAATCTAAAACGTTTTTTGTTTCATCAGTAATAATTAGTGATGATTTTACAAACCCTGATGATGTTTTGTTATCGAAATAATCTATAATAATATCCGCTATATCAATTTTGTACTTGTTATTATATGTATATTTTTCTTTTATTTTTTTGTATGTATTATCAATTTTATAGTTTAAAATTTTGTCTTTTAGTTTGCTGATACTGTCTACTGCAAGTGGTTTAATATCGTTCCATATTTCTTCGTAAATTCCTCTTGAAGCTTGATATTTTTTAAAGTCATTAATGTATAATATTGTTTTTAAATTAATAGCAAATGCGTCAAACATTACTGAAGAATAGTCAGTAATTAGATAATCGCTTATTAATAATAATTCTTGAGTTTCAATATCCATTGTATTCTCGTGTTTACTTAAATAACTATGGTCTTTTGCGATTATCAGATATTTGTCACCAAGTTCTTCTTTTAGTTTATCTATATCTAAAAGATAGTTAAAATCATTTCCGTCGTTGTAATTATAATCTCTCCAAGTAGGAAGATAGCTTATTACTTTTTTGCTATAAGGAATATGATATTTCTTTTTTATTTCTCTTATTAGTTTTTTGTTGTTAATATTATCTTTTAGGTATTTAACTCTAGGATATCCTAATGTTAGTATTCTTTTTTTATCAAACTGGAAGGCTCTTTGAAATATTTTTGAACCAGCATCACTATCGGCTAATAAATATGTCCAACGATTCATGTCTTTTACTTTGTTTATTTTGTGGTTTTTATTTGTTGATAATATTTCTTTTTCGTTTGAATCAAATAACATTTTCTTTATTGGAGTTCCATGGAATAATTGTATCCATATTGATCCTGGTTGTTTTTTTATACCAAGTGGAACCCAACTTTCAAATATTACTATTTTTGCATGTTGCAATAAGCATAACATTTTAGGACTTCTTGGCTTGACACGATGTTTTTCGTCGACTAATTCATTGTCTGTGGCAAAATATAGTTGTGTTCCTTCATGCTTTTTT
>JAFUBK010000126.1 GCA_017460245.1 Bacilli bacterium | reverse complement strand
TTGTTGTTCAGCTGATTTTTTACTGTGGCTAGTTCCTTTCCCATAAACTATGCCATCGATTAGTACTTCAGCAGTGAACTGTTTGTTATGTGCCGGACCTTCTTCTTTGATGATTTTATATTCTAAGCTTTTTTTATCAGTTTGAACAAATTCTTGAAGAACTGATTTATAGTCATCAAAAAAGTCGATTTCGTGATTTAAAATATGAGGAATAATATGTTTATCAAAAAAATCTTTGGCTACTTCCATTCCTTGATCTAAGTAAATAGCTCCTAAAAATGATTCGAAAATATCGGAAACAATAGCTTTACGGTACTTTCCACCACTTTCAGTTTCACCTTTACCTAGTAATAAATATTCGTTTAACTGCAATTTAGTTGAATATTCATATAATGCGGTTTCACAAACATAATGAGCTCTTAGTTTTGTCATTTGACCTTCGGAAAGATTTTGCTTTTTATACAAATAATCACTCATTAATAGTTCTAAAACAGCATCGCCTAAGAATTCTAAGCGTTCATAACTTTCGACTTTATTCTCGTTGGCATATGATGTATGAGACAGTGCGGTTTTATAGATTTTTTCGTCATTTGGTTTTATTCCTATTTTTTTTAGTAATTCCATATAAATCACCTTTATATATTATATCACAATTTTTCAATTATTTTAATATATTATGTATTGTTTTATGTCTTGACAATCACATTTATTTATGTATAATATTTATCGTGTTAAATGGAGGAATAAAAATGATTGAAAAAAATGCAGAGTTAATTCTTGATTATATGATTTATAACGGTTTTAACGAAGAAAACTATACTGATATTTTAGAAATTATTTCATCTGCGAATGAATCTATGTCACAGTTTTTAAGTGGTTATCGTCAGTATTTATTGTCAAGAAGAGTTAGATACGATGATTTGAATGAATTGGAATTAGATGGAGCCTATGGTTATTTAGGTAAAACTGGAATTATTGTTCCCCAAAATTATGAAAATGACCGCCGTTTTTTATTTTCTAGTGAATGCGATAAAAATGGTCGTTATTTAGTTCCAACTATTAATAATTTTAATGCGATTATAGGGCATGGAATATCTAAAGATATTTTAAATGTAGCTAATTATCCTCATGATAAATTTTTAGGTTTATGCATTGATATGGATGATGAAGAACTTAGCAAGAAAATTAAACTTTTTGAACTAATTACTAAACAGATCAATTTTTTAGGTAATGATGAATATAGGCTTTCACACGATACCGTGTCAAATAAAAATAAGGAATTGCTTTTAATTAATAAAGTACCTAGTAAAACTATTGGCCCAAAAGTCAAGGTTTTAACAAGGGCTACTTACGAAGGTAAACGCAAATAAATCTCTTTTAAAGAGATTTTTTTTGTTTTACTTTTTTTTATATTTCTAGTATAATGTTATAGGAGATAATATGAAGAAAGTGTTAATTGGATTAATCAAAATATATCAGGCAATTCCTGGCCCATGGCATGCGGCGTGTAGGCATACTCCTACTTGTTCGAATTATGCGATTGAGGCTATTAATATTTATGGTTGTATCAAAGGAAGCTATATGGGGTTTGTTAGAATTTTAAAATGTAACCCTTGGGGTTCTAGTGGATATGATCCAGTTGTTAAGGAGGATAAAAATGATCAAAAAAATACTTAGTATCTTTAGCCTTGGAGCAATCATAATTGCTTTAACGGGTTGTGATTTTAAAACAAATTCGATGGATGATATTACGATTTATACTACTAATTACGCTAGTGAATATATTGTAAAAAGATTATATGGAGATCATAGTAGTATTTATAGTATTTATCCTAATGGAGTTAATATTAGTAATTATAAACTTACCAGTAAACAAATTAAAGACTACAGTAATAGTGATTTATATATTTTTAACGGATTAAATTCTAATGAAAAAAATTATGTTTCTAAAATGAGAGAGAATAATAAAAAAATAAAAATTATTGATGATACTTTATCTATGGCTTATATAAACGGAATGGAAGAATTATGGCTTGATCCGTCTAACTTTTTGATGATCGCACAAAATTATAACAATGGTATAGCTGAATATATTGATAACTATTATTTAAAGAATGCTAGTACTAATAATTATGAAGAATTAAAAATTGAAGCTTCT
>JAFUBK010000125.1 GCA_017460245.1 Bacilli bacterium | reverse complement strand
TCACAGTAAACACCGCATTTTTTCCATCAAGAATGCATGGTACCTCCTCACCCGAAGCACACCATGAAAGTAAAAAAACTAAAACCCCAAAACACAATATTTTTTTCATAATTTTTCCTTCCTACATTAATGGCGCAATAACCATTAAAATTTGTCTTTTTAAATTTTTTAATAAATTAAACTTCGTTTTCTCTAAACAAACTTGTTCACTTATATCAATAGTTTCTTCGAAATCATTTTTAATATCTTTAATAACTTTAGCATTATATAGCCACACACCATTTTCAAAATGTAAATATAAACTACGATAATCTAAATTAACTGTTCCAACTGTTGCATATAAATCATCAACAATAAAAGTTTTTGCATGAATAAACCCCTTTGAATATTCATATATTTTAACACCACTTTTAATAAGCTGATCATAATAAGATTTTGTAACTTCATTAATCATTTTTTTATCAGGCACACCTGGTGTGATAATTCTAACATCAATACCACTTTTAGCTGCGTTACACAAAGCCGTAACCATTTCATTATCAATAATCAAATATGGAGTTGTTATATAAATATATTTATTAGCTTTACTTATCATATTCAAATAAATAGTTTCGCCAGTCGCCTCATGATCCCAAGGATTATCACAATATGGAGCAACAAACCCATCAGAATTAATGTTTTCTAAAGTAGGTGCATATTGTTTGTAACTATATTTTTCATTTCTAACAAAATCCCATAAAGTCATAAACATAATAGTCATATTCCACACAGCTTTACCCTTAAGCATAATTCCATTATCTTTCCAGTGTCCAAAACGAACGACCTTATTTATATATTCATCTGCTAAGTTAATCCCTCCAGTAAAAGCAATATAACCATCAATAACTGTTATTTTTCTATGATCTCGATTATTAAATTTAGATTTGATTAAAGGTTCAAACTTATTAAAAGTACAAGCCTTGATACCATAACTTTCCAAAATTTTATTATAATTACTAGGCAATGATAAAATGCATCCATAATCATCATACATTACCCTTACCTCCACACCTTCTTTAACTTTTTGTTTTAAAATTTCTAAAATACTATTCCACATTACTCCTTCCTTTATAATAAAATATTCCAAAAATATATATCTTTTAGCTTTTTTTAGTTCAATAAGTAATTTTTCATAATATTCTTCGCCAATTTTAAAATATTTATATTCTGTCTCTTGACATACTGGTGAATTAGAATACTTAGCAATATAAGTAGCTTGATTATAAGCATTTAAATTATCTTTTTTTAATTTTTCTAAAGTCTTTTCATCCGGATAAATATTTTTAAGTTGATGAACATGTATTTCTTCTAGTTTTTTTCGTTCTCTTTTACTTAACTGACTACTACTAAAAAGTACATATAAAAATAAACCAACCAAAGGAAAAACCAATATCATCATTATCCAGGCTATTTTATATCCAGGATTAGTTTTACCATTAATAATAATTACCGCTACTAAAATTGCTAAAACATAACTTATCGCATAAACAACGCCAAAATAACTATTATTAAATCGAAATGCCACAACAAATATAAAAACAATCTCTAGGAAAATAGAAAAAGCAAGAATAAATGCCCTATGTGTTAAAAATTCAAATAATTTTCTTACATTTTTCATCTCACTTCCCCCTTAAACTACTTAAATTATACATCATTTATAATAAATTAACAACTAAAAAATAAGAAACCATAAGGTTTCCTATTCAACATTATCTAAAGCTGCAATTTCAATTTTTTTATCATTATGGATAAGAGTTAAAGTTCCTTTTGTTTGATAGCCAAGATCTTCTTGATAAGATATTTCAAAATCTATTTTGTAAGCATTATCATCAGTCTTATCACCGTACTTAAATGATTCATTGTCTTTTTTATCAGTAGATACATTAGCTACAACTGGCAAATCTTGTTTTCTATCATTATAAAGATTATTTTCTACGCTTTTATACATTGACGTTGTTGCTAATTTTTCAAAATCTTCACGAAAATCTTTATAAACAAACTGTGTACCACCAATATCATTTTTATTTATCTTATTATCTAAATTATAAAAATCGGCCACAAAAAGTTTCGCAACTAAAGAAGCATATTTAGCTTCATCAACATCTCCAGACTCTAATAAAGTTTTTAATTCTTTAAACAAATCTTTATAATATTTAGTAGCATTACTACTTAAAGTGTAATCATAATCTTCAATAGTATCAACACTCTCAATTTTTACAGTTTTAGGAGTATTTTCGTGTTTGTTCAAAAAGAAATATGCTCCTACACCTACACAAACAATTAAAAGCAAAATTATAATTGCAATTGATATTTTTTTCTTACTTACTCTTCTTTTTTTAGCCATTTTCATTCTCCTTCAATACTTCTTCACTTTCTCTTGCTTTCTTAATCAAGTCATGAACAATAATGTCGTTAGAAATAGTAACTTCTGTTTCCGCCCTATCTGTATATTTTTTAATATATTCTGCACTAATAGAATCGTTTTCATTAATCAAAGTTCCTTGCCCACTTTGATTATCATAATACATTTTGTTTGTAACCCAACTACCATTAGGAAAAACAACAAAATTCTCATCGATACTAAATATATCATGACCCAAAGCATAATCACTATGAATACCAAGCATATTTCCTATCGTTGGAAGAACATCATAAGTACCCATAACCTCTTTAATTTCTTTTCTAATTTGATTGTTTTTGCTCCAAATAATAAATGGAACCTTACGATTTAATTCATATTTATACTTCGTAAATTCATCATAATTAGGATCGTCTTTACTATACTTAGAATCAGTCTCTGGATTATAATTATAATAATAATCATACTCTGCACGTTTTATTTTAGCATCATGATCACCATAAATAACTAAAACTGTATTTTCAAGTAGACCAGCCTCATCTAATTGTTGTACAAACTGTCCAATTGCTTCATCAGCATAATGTGCAGTCGTAAAATAACGACCTAAGGTTTTATTTTTTAAATAATCATTAACAACATCAACACTCTGACCATTTTCATCAGTTTTTGTATAATGATATGTTAAATCCAAATCAGTAACATCTTCCAAGCCTTCAAACGGTGTATGATTTGTAAGCATTATAGAAAGTCCATACCATTTTTCGTGTTCATTGTTTATATTTTTCAAAATTTCCACAGATTGTGTAAAGAAAGATTTATCATTAAGACCCAAGCCAATAATATCCTCATCATTTATTTGATAAGCTGAAGTATAATTATAAAACTTATCATAACCTAAATTTTTATGCATAACCTCTCTATTCCAAAAATTACCTTTATTAGCATGCATACTAAATGTATAATAACCTTTTTCTTTTAATAATTTTTGAATAGAAATATATTCTCTGTCCCAATAGCTCACAAATACTGTACCATTACTTGCAGGAAGTAAAGATGTACTAAAAGTAAATTCTGTGTCACTACTAGTTCCTACACTCTCTTGTGCATAGAAATTTGAAAAATACAGACCTTCCTCAGATAAACGTTTTAAGTTAGGTGCGATAACTTTACCATTAATTTCTGTATTAAGTAAATAATTTTGAATACTTTCCGCATGAATTACAATAACATTGTAATCCTTATACTTGTTAGTATATTTATTATCGCTCACAGCTGAAGGATATTCCTCATAATACTCTCTTACTTCTTTAGCCGCTTTATCATAACCAAATAAAGGACTTATTTGTGGTTTTAAGCTTGCAATCAAATCATTTCCTTGATAGGTATAAATACCAAACTTCATTACAACATACTCTCTATTCCACTGTTTATAAAGTCTACTTATATCAGTACCAGTTACCGTAGACATAAAGAACCCTAAAGCAATTGCTGCAACTAAAACCGTTTTTAAAAATACAGTTCTGCCTTTTTTATAGTTAGAAACATTATCATAAAAACTTGTATTTTTAAAATTCTTATTAACTAAAATTAAAATTATAGGTGCCAAAATATAACTAAAGTCTTTAATCTCAATAATAGTATTTAATGCATCACCAACACCAAATATCTGAATTGATGTTGCAAGTAGTGAAAACGACGTAAAAGACACATAATTGCTATAATAAGCCGAATTAATAACGCAAGTTAAAGTAAATATTATAGTCAAGACCATATAATATTTAAAACGATGTTTTCTTTTAAATAGATAACCAAAAGCCCCAAAGAAAACAATTACTGCAAAATCAGCCAAAATAGGACTTATTGCCATATAATTTTTAACCGTAAAAAATCTTAATAAAAATCCATCAATCAAACAAACTAAGACATAAGTTAAAAACAATAAATTGTGTTTAAAATAATTTTTTACACCTTTATAAAATTTACAAACAAAATCTATAAAACGGTGCCCAATCTTTTTTAAATTATTTTTCATAACCCACCTCGATTTATTCCTTATAATTATATCACGTTTTTATATTAAAAAAAAGTAGTTTAAAACTACTTTATTAAGTATATTGTAAATAAAAAGGACTATAAAAGTCCTTATACTAACAGGTACCTAGGAGATATTACCGATAATACTTTTCAATTCACAGTTAAATCGAACCTTAGTACTAGTAGTCTGTAAGAAAGGACGCACAAGGTAACATCATGCGTCCCATTAATATTTTAATCAATTTTTTCTTTTTTATACTTAACAATTTCCTCATATTCGGTAGAATTTATTGCAATTCCCATGACAAATATATAAGAAATAAAATAAATCCAAATCATCATAACAATAATCGTTGAAATTCCGCCATAAAAAACCTTATAATTAGCAAAATTAGCAATATAATATGAATACACGCCAGTAGCAACAATCCATCCAAGAGAAGTAAACAACGCTCCTTTATTCATATATCTACTAGAAATAGGCGCATCAGGCGCTAGAGAATAAAGGAGTTTTATCATCCAAAAAATACATATAAAAGCAATCGGCCACTTAAATAATACAAATATTCCATACATCTGTCCACTTATACTTTCGAATATTTCCAAACTTATTATCTGCTTTACAATAATATTTCCATACGCTAGTACAAGAACATTAAAAATAAACAAAGCCATAAGCAAAATAATCATAAAAAACGCCTTAATCCTTCTTCTTAAAAAAGGTGCGTGTTTTATGTGAAAAAGTTCATTTGAAGTTACAATTAATGCATTAGTACCATTAGAAATTAAATAAAAACCTACAATCATAAAAAACGCAATATTCCCAGTAATCGCACTACTACTCATAAAAGGAAGTAATGTCTTCGCCACATCCCCAGGAAAAATATTCTCAATCAAAGATGTAAAAGAATTAGAAAATAACGTAATATTAGATCCAATATAGCCTACTAAAGTAAGTAAAGGGAAAATAGAAAGAACAAGAAAAAAGGCTAATTGTCCTGGAAGAATCATCATTTCAGGTTTTCTAAAAATGTCATATACTTTTTTTACAAAATTCTTCATGGACTAGCCTCTTTCTACATATCTTCTTTGTTATTTCTCATATCAGCTGTAGCTTCATTAACCGCATCATCAATAGTTTTAATTTCATCAGTAATCATACTGTATCCAATCGCTGCTCCAAAGCCATGCGAAATATTTTTAAATTCTTTATGTAATTTACGAATATAATTTATAATTGCCTTTTCATCTTGACCAACTATAAATATTAAAAATTCATTACCATTCGTTCTAACAATCTCACTATTAGGTAGTTGGTTAGAAATTAAAACACCTGATCCCTCAAAGATAACTTTATCACCTTCTGAATGACCAAAATTATCATTAATATATGCAATATTATTCAAATCAACAATAATTACCGTTTGAGGATAAATATCACTATTGTCCCAAGCATAAATATTATCATTTAAATATTTACGATTTTTAAGCGAAGTCATACTATCAGTATAACGTAACTTATCAGACTTAGAAAGTTTTCGATGATTGTCCTTTCTACGTTTAAATAGTTTCCCAAATAACACCCCAAATAACACCAACAAAATTGCGCTAAACGTTACAAGCAAAATTCTAAGCAAATTATTGCTATGATTATATTCAAGAACGTTATCATAACTATTATTAATTGTTTTACTAACATCTGTAAAAGATAAGTAAAAATCAAACAATTCATTAAAAGTCTTATTAGAAGAAATATCACGGCAAACAAAATTATATTCTTCATCTAATTGTAATACATTTAAAACCTTAAAATCAGAAAGTTCATTTCTAACATAATAATCATAACTATAATAATCTATTGCCGCAATCGAATTTTTACCTAAATGGCTAATAACTTCTTTTATCGTTTTATATCCTTTTACTTTTACACCATTATCTTTTAAATATTCTTCAATTTGACTTCCTTTAATCGCCAAAACCTCTACGCCGGCAAGTGAACTTACATTATTGACAGTCATATTATTTTTATTACTAATAACCGCAACTTTTTCATCATATACTGAAGATGTATTATAAACATCCATATTATAATCAGCTTTAGCGTGATAATTAAATATAACATCTAGTTTATTAGAAGAAAATTCATCAACAAGTGAACTGATACTAGAATATTTTTTATAATCAATTTCAATATTAGAAGCCTTCGCAAAATCACTTAAAAAACTATGATTAAATCCCCTAAGTCCATCTTTAGTAGTAATATCAAAAGGATTATTCAAAACAAATCCATAACTATATCTTTTACTTCTAAACTTAACTTGTTCTTTTTCATCCGTTTTACTTTCTCTAAAATAAGTACTAACTAAATTCCTATTAAAATTTTTACTAAAATTTTCAACAGACCATTTTCCAAAATACTTTTTCAAAATATTATTAAGTTTTGACGTACTTCCAAGCTTAATAACATAATCTTTAGTATATTCTGTTATATTATATGCAATATTTAAATTGTCACTCGCAATTATTTTATCTAAATACTGCAATTTAGGAATCGCAATAGCGTCAATAGCTTTCGCATCAATATCTTTAATCATAGAATCGACATCTTTGTAGCTTTTATAAGTAACATCCCCACTAGAAGATAAATATTTGTTAATTTTGTCCATATCATCTTCTAAAACACCGACAACAATATTTTTAATATCGTTTAAAGAAGCGTATTTGTTTTTAGTATTAGTAACCAAAGCATAATTATCTCTATAAATCAAAATTTCTCCAGAAGAAACTTTATCAGTAACCATAATACTATAACTACTATTAGCTTTTTCCGTACTATCATATGATAATTTATTAAATTCTAAATTAGTATATTTCTCAAGGTCTCTTAAAAAATCAAAACAACAACTTCACCGTTACTACTTAAAACTGGTATATCACTTAATATAGACAATTCTATTAAATTGTTTTTATTTTTTTCTATCCAAGTCTTTTCACTTACATTTAAAGTATTAGCGTCTTCATTAGTAAAAT
>JAFUBK010000013.1 GCA_017460245.1 Bacilli bacterium | reverse complement strand
TTTTGTTTTTCATGATATTTTTGTATTAATAGCTGCTGCTCATCAGGTTCTAAATCACAAAATTCATCATAGGTAACTCCAAATTTTGCTTTAATACTAGCATTCAACTTTGCCATTACATCTTCGCTTAAATTAAGCACTTTAGTTCCAATACTTGTTTATGATTTTTTCCATCAATTGTTTGTAATATTCTAGGCCGCTAGTTAAAAATCCTTTGACGATTAAATTTTCAGCATTTTTGGCAGTTATCCCTCTACTCATTAAATAAAACATTTCGTTTTCGTTACATTTTCCAATATGAGCACTGTGATTGGCAATAACATTGTTTTCATCAATAAAAAGATTAGGTCTAATTTGACTTACTTCATCTGTTAAATTAATAATACGGTTATTTTGATTAACTATACATTCTTTGATTCCTTTTGGAACAAAGCCTGATACGTTAAACTCTAATTTGCCTTTTTTGATGTTAACTCCGTTAGTAATAATACAACTTTCGGTTTGCGATGCTTTGTGATATACCATAATATCATATTTTTCTTCATTTTTACTAATTGTTTTGAGTAAAAAACTTGCTTTTGCCTCCTTACCATTTAGGTTAATGGTAATAGATTCTTTGATTTTTTTAGCATCATTTACTTTATAAATGTTTGCTTTTGAAAGTTCATTTAAGTTATAATGGTAACTTAATTTATAACTTCCTTTTTGTTTTTGTTCATAAATATTTACGTTAATTTTAGGAAGAAGCTCAACATAAATATCGTATTTTATTTCGTCTTCTTCATAAATAATTTCTAAATCTGTATCTTTTAAGGCTTTTATTTTTAAGGTGTTCACGCCTGCAAAAGTTTGTTTTTTTGATAATTCTACTTCTATAGTGTCATCGATTTCTTCTTTTATTTTATCTAAAGCTAATATTATTTTATTCATTTATTTTGGTTTCCTCTAGTTTAGTTTCACTACTTTTTTTTATTTTATCATATCCAAATTTTTCGATTTCTTTTACTAAAGAAGCATCTCCACTTTTAACAATATGTCCACAATCCATTACATGAACAAAATCAGGCTTGATATAATCTAATAATCTTTGGTAGTGAGTAACTAATAAGATGGCTGGTTTTTTTTCTTTATAATAGTCCATAACACTATTTCCGACAATTTTTAAGCTATCTACATCTAAACCGGAATCAATTTCATCTAATAAAACTATTTTTGGCTTTAAAATATGCATTTGTAGGATCTCATTTTTCTTTCTTTCACCGCCTGAAAAGCCTTCGTTTATTCCTCTATGAATCATATCAGGATTCATTTTTAAATCTTTGACTTTTTGATCTAATTCTTTAATAAAGCTATATAATTTAAAATTTTCATCTTTGCTTCTTAAAGCGGTTCTTAAAAAATCAGCGTTAGAAACGCCTTCTATTTCATAAGGTAATTGCATGCCTAAAAAAATTCCTAACCTAGCTCTTTGATCAACTGGCATTTTAGTTATATCTTGATTGTTAAGAAAGATTTTACCTTTTTTTATTTTATATGTAGGATCTCCCATAATAACTTTTGTTAGTGTTGATTTACCGGTACCATTAGGACCCATAATGGCATGAATTTCACCTGATTTTATTTCTAAATTAAAATCTTTTAAAATTATTTTGTTGTTTACGGTTACTGTTAAATTTTCTATTTTTAAACTATCCATTTTCAATCACCACCAATTATTTTATCATTTTTTTAGTTTTTTTTATATACCTTTGTATAAAAAAGGTGAAAAAGTAACAAGATATAATTGAATATCCGCAAATATTCACGCTTAAGGGCATACGCTCTTTTTGTTTACTTTAATTTAGAGAAATGTTATACTTATGTTAGAGGTGATAATATGGATGTATTTTGTAAAATTATGAATGGTGATATTCCTTCATTTACGTTATATGAGGATGATGTGGTAAAGGTTTTTTTAGATGTAAATCCGGAAACTAATGGGCATACGCTTGTTGTTCCTAAAGAACATTATACTGATCTTTTTGATATTAAAGATGATGTTCTAGCACATATTTTTAATGTTGCTAAAAAAATGAATGATTTGTTTAAAGAAAAATTAAACTCAGATGGACTTACGCTTGTTCAAAATAATGGGATTGCTCAAGAAGTAAAACACTTCCACCTTCATTTGATTCCACAATATGGTTATAAACAAGAACTAGTTGAAGTTGAAGATGTTTACCACCAATTAACTGATTAAAAAGTAATGATAATTACTTTTATTTGAAAAAAACAATTGATAAAAAACCATTGTTCATAAATTTAGAACAGCAGCCTTGATCGTTATTATTTACTTGATTTTCTTCAGAACATGTATATTCAGGTCTATATGTGTGATTATATACATGGCGGTTAATTACGTGTGTATGAATTGGACAGATGTGTTCAACATCATGGCAAAACTCTCTTTCTACACATTTGTTAATTACCGGCTCTACGATTGGACAGTTAGGCTGTCTATCTTGGCAACAATTATTCATATTTTGAAATTTTTTTCCAAACATTTTTATCCCCCTATCTAAAGTATCATATGATGGATAAAAATTTTTGAATAAGTTATATGCCTGATAAAAAAAGACTTTCGTCTTTTAAAATGGCATTTTTAAATTTCCGTTTTTTAATTGTTTCATCATTTGTTTCATTTGTTCAAATTGTTTTAATAAACGATTTACTTCTTCAACGCTTCGGCCACTACCAGAAGCGATTCTTTTTTTACGACTGGCTTTTAAAATATCAGGATTTTTTCTTTCTTTAGGCGTCATTGACAAAATAATTGCTTCAATGTGGGCCATATCTTTTGGGTCAATGTTTATGTTGTTGAGTCCCATTTTTTTAGCGCCAGGAATCATTTTTAAAAGGTTTTCTAGAGGACCAAGTTTTTTTATTTGATTTAATTGAACTAAAAAATCTTCTAAATCAAATTTGCCTTTTTGCATTTTTTCGGCAGCTTTCATGGCTTCATCATCATCTAATAAAGCTTCGGCTTTGTCGGCAAGACTCATTAAATCTCCCATATCTAAAATACGGTTAGCCATAGCTCCAGGTCTAAATTTTTCGAGGCCATCCATTTTTTCGCTGACACCAATAAATTTTATTGGAATATTTGTTAGATGTCTAATTGATAATGCCGCTCCACCTTTGGTGTCACCATCTAATTTTGTTAGAATAGCTCCTGTAATTGGAAGTTTACTATTAAATCCTTCAATGACTGCAGCAGCATCTTGCCCAGTCATACTGTCAACTACTAATAAGATTTCATTTGGGCTAACTTCGTTATTAATGTTTTGTAATTCATTCATAAGTTCTTCATCAATATGAAGTCTTCCGGCTGTATCAATCAGAACATAATTATAACCATTTTCTTTGGCATATTCTACGGCGTTTTTTGCTATTTCAACAGGATTTCCTTTACCTTCAGAATATACTTCAATATTAAGTTCTTTTCCAAGTTGTTTTAACTGATCAATAGCTGCTGGACGATAAACGTCACATGCAACAAGCAATGGTTTTAAGCCATATTTTTTTCTAACAAATAAGGCAAGTTTCCCAGCTGTAGTTGTTTTACCACTACCTTGAAGTCCGGCCATCATGACGATGGTCATTGGTTTTATTACGATTAATGGTTCATCTTCTTCACCTAGTAATTTAGTAAGTTCATCACGAACAATTTTTACAAAAACTTCAGATGGTTTTAAACTTTTTTGTATTTCTTCTCCTAATGCTTTTTCTTTTACATTTTGTGTAAATTCTTTTACTACTTTATAGTTAACATCTGCTTCTAATAAAGCAAGCCTAATTTCTCTTGTAACTTCACTTATATTATCTTCAGTTATTTTTCCATAACCTTTTATTTTATTAATGGCATTTTGCAGTCTATCTCCTAAATTTTCAAACATCTTTTCACCTTCTTTTAAGTATTATAAGTATATCATTTATTTGCAAAAAATAAAAGAAGATATTTAAATCTTCTTAAAGGACAATTATTTTATGTATTTTAAATCATTTGAACTTGCTTTATTTAGAATAAAATTGTCACCAATACGGTTATAAGTCAAGGAATTATCAGTATTTACTGTGAACATATAACTAGTTGTTTTTATATTAGTATTTTCTTCGTCAACATTAGCAACAAAGGTTATCATTCTATTTGCAAGAGTATAAGTTCCATCGATTACTTCTTCACTTTCATAAGTATTTACAAGTCTTCCGGTGCCATCTTTATCTAAATCAAGTTCAATGCGATATGATGTATTTTCTTCTGCTTCTTCATTATCGGTTATTGAATCTACTATGTCATCAGCCGTTTCTTTGGCATCTTCTACTAAACTATCATCTTTTTCATTATCAGGCTTGTCACTTGCAGTATACTCTCCATAATACTTTCCTGCGATATCACCCATACTTAAAGTATCAGCTTCCTGCTTAATGTCATCGGTAATTGAACTATCGTCTGTTTTATCATTATTAAACATCATAAAAGCAATAACACCAATAATGATTAAAAGTCCAATAATAATTATTACGATAAGACTTGTATTATCTTTTAATTCTTTATTTTCGTTCATATTAACCACCTTTCTATAATTATAATGGCAAAAAAAAACATATTTATAAGTAAATATGTCTTTTTTTTTAAAAATTAAGCATAATCCACTGTGGTTTTAAAATTAAAAGCAATCCAATTAAAAGCATTAAGATACCACCAATTAAATGTGAATATTTACTATATTTAGTTGAAATTCCTGTCACTTCTAGCGTTTTCATGGCAATAGCAAAAACAATTATGTCATCTAGAATGAAAAATAATATGTAAATAAATATGATTAATCCATATTCAAAAGCACTTAAATCATTTAAAGCAAGAACGCTTGTAAATAAAAGTGGTAATCCAGCAGAACATGCAAGTTCAATTAAATTAACTGAGGCCGCCAACGTAATAACACCAATAAGTGCGAGGATAAAACTTTTTTCTTTTGTAAATGTTTTAATTTTGTCAAATATTTTTTTTCTTTTATTATCATCTACAACTTCACAACCATCAGGATTTTTTCTTGATTTTATATAACTTTTTAAGTTGATAAAACCGCCTATTAAAGCAACCGCAGCAATGATTGTTCTTAGTATTACTTGTTGGAAGGCGTTAATGGCAATTTGGAGCCATGCAACCATAAAAAGTAGATAAACAAAAGCTGAAGTAAATAGAAATGTTAGCCCTAGAGCCCACATTCTTTTTTTGTTTTTCATACTAAGAAGCATACTTATTAAAAATAATAAAACCCACATTGCACATGGATTAAAGCCGTCAATTAGGCCTATAATTGCTGCCAAAAGTGGAAGTGACACATCTTTAGCATTAATCTTTCCTAACAAAGGAACTGTAAATTCATCATTGTCTTCCTTATCCAAAGTTTTAGGGATTTTTTTCCCTTCTTTAACTAACTTAACAACATCGGTATCGGCAGATTTTTTCTTTAATAAAGTTTCTATCTGCACCTTGGTATTATCGTTATAGCCAATAAGGACATTTGATCCAATAACTGTAAAGGGAACTCCTTCACTATCATTTTTTAAAGCTTTTTTTACTTTTTCTAATAATTTGACATTGTCTTGATTGTGCCACACTTCATACTTATTGATTACTAAATCATCGCCCCACTCTTCTTGAAGAGTTTCTAAATATTCTTGTTCAGCTTCACAGTGAGGACATTCTTTTCCGTAAAATAGATTTAAAGTTGCAGCATTAACTGAAAATGGTATTAAAAACAAAACTGATAGAAAAACTAAAAATCTAATTTTCATTATACTCACCTATCATTTTAAGGATTGTTTCTTTTTTTTGTTCTCCAATTAATCTTGTTTCTTTACCATCTTTCATAAATATAATTACGGGAAGGACTTTTCCAGGATTATATTTTTGAACTTCCCTTTTATCAAAATCATAATCATAGGAAACAATATCTAAATCAGGATACTCACTTTCTATCTCTTTCCATATTTTTTTCATCGAAAGGCATCCTGAACACCAAACTGCATTAATTCTAATTATCTTCATACTACTACCTCCGGGAGTGTGTCATCATTTTTTATATAGGTATTAACCTCAATCACATGGTAATTTTCTTTGTCATCACGAATAACTAATTTTTCAATACCAGCATTGATTATAAATCTTGTGCACATAGTACATGGACGATTATATTTAGTATATTTGCCATTTTTTGTATCTTTGCCTACTAAGTACAAAGTACTGCCAAGAAGATCTCTACGTGATGCGGAAATAATTGCATTTTGTTCAGCGTGTACACTTCGGCATAATTCATACTGCTGCCCAGATGGTACATTTAATTCTTCTCTTAAGCATTTTTTTAAATCCGTACAATTAGCTCTACCACGAGGAGCTCCATTATAACCAGTTGAAATTATTTCATCATTTTTAACAATGACTGCACCATAATTTCTTCTTAGACAAGTACTTCTTTCAAGTACTCCCTCTGCTATATCTAAATAATAATTGTTTTTATCTATTCTCATATATTTTACCTCTATACTAATTTTTTATAACATTTATCAAAACTATTTAGAAATTTATCAATTTCTTCTTCAGTGGTTTTTCTAGAAAGGCTTACTCTAATAGATGAAGAAGATCTATCAATATCATTTGTTAAAGCCATAACGGCCTTTGATGTTTCCCCAGTCGAACAAGCACTTTGTGTAGATATATAAATTTCATCTTCTTCTAGGGCGTGTAACATTGTTTCTGGTTTTACACCAATAATGCTTATATTTACGATATGACCAATTGAATATTCATTACTATTTATATAAACTTTTTCATAACTACTCAAGCTATTTTTTAATTTTTTAGCAAGATTGTTTACATGCTTGATATCATTATCAATGTTTTCATAAGATAAACGTAAGGCTTTGGCCAAAGATGCGATTAGCTGTGTAGTTGGGGTGCCACTACGATAAATTGTTGTGCTTTTACCACCATGAATTAAAGGAGTTAGTTTTATTTTTTCTTTTTTGATCAAAGCACCAATGCCTTTAATACCAAAGAATTTATGGGCTGCAAAAGAAGCCATATCGATATTTGTTAAATCAACTTTAATTTTTCCAACGGCTTGCGTAATGTCGCTGTGAAAAATAACTTTAGGATATTTTTTTAATATTTTACCAATTTCTTCAATGGGCTGTCTTACACCTGTTTCACTATTAACGGCACCAATACTAACTAAAACGGTATCATCAGTAATCATTTTTTCTAAAGCATCTATATCTACTCTACCTTCTTTTAGTGGAGCCATCTCGACTTCATAGCCTTTTTCAGACAAATAACTAAGTGGTCCATAAATTGATGAATGTTCAAGCTGTGTTGTAATGATGTGTTTGCCTCTATTAGTATAATTTTCTATACCTTTAATGGCAAGATTATTGGCTTCACTAGCGCCTGATGTGTAAATAATTTCTTCTTCTTTTACGTTTAAAATATTGGCAATCTGCTTAGTAGATGCATCGATTAAATGTTTAGCTTCTAATCCCAATTTGTGCAAGGAATTAGGGTTTCCTATATACTTAGATGCTTTTATAAATGTATCTAAAACTTCTTCATCGATTGGAGTTGTAGCACTATAATCCAAATAAGTCATATTTATCACCTTGAATAAGTATACCATATTTTTAAATATTTAAAAAGGAGATTATAAAATCTTCTTCGATAAGATGTTGATTTTATGTTTATTATTTTATTAATCATTTGTTATGAAAATTTTTATAAATTTTTAAAATACTTATTGCATAAAATAAAGTAATGTGATATCATATAAAAGTCAGATGTAATGGACCCTTAGCTCAGTTGGTTAGAGCTCCCGGCTCATAACCGGGTGGTCGATGGTTCGAGTCCATCAGGGTCCACCACTTTATATGCGGGTGTGGCGAAATTGGTAGACGCACTAGACTTAGGATCTAGCGCCTTACGGCATGGGGGTTCAAGTCCCTTCACCCGCACCAGTGAGCAATACTTTCTAACTTTTGTTAGAATTTAAACATGTGGTATCAATTTCTATAAAAGAGTTGATACTTTTTAATTTGTGAAAATAGGAAAAATTTATATGATAAAAATTATAATTAAAGAAACATTTGAACGATTATTTATAATAATATTTGTTTAAAACTTTTCAAACAATGTAGACCTAATAATTGATAATAGTGACATATAGATAATGTGGTTTTCTTGTTTTTAAATAAATAATGTAATATAATAATTAAAAATTTTAGAAAGTTGAGTATAGTTAATGACAAAGAAATTTATAAAATATAATAATCAATATTCTAAACAAGTTGCTGATTTTATTAATGAAAGTATGTATATGTTTATTAATAGGCCATATAAAGATAGAGAAGATGTTCTAGATATAAATAATTATTATATAAAAAACAATGGAATTTTTTATATTGCTTTAGATAATAACAAAATTATTGGAACTATCGCACTAGAAAACAAAGGAAATATAGGCATATTGAAAAGATTTTATGT
>JAFUBK010000124.1 GCA_017460245.1 Bacilli bacterium | reverse complement strand
TTCGTTGTTGTTTCCACCTTGGTTTTCGTTTCCGCCTTCGTTGTTGTTTCCACCTTGGTTTTCTACTGGCTGAATGCTATCTTTATCAAATGCAAATTGGATATTGTAGAAATGATGGTAATTCATTGAATCGATATCTACTTTCACTTTTGCATTTAACTTTTTAGATAAATCGTTTACTTCTACTTCCACTACGCGTGTATCAGCCTTTTTATCTTCACTTAATACACTTGCATCAATAAACGAACCATTTTTCTCAAATTCAAATTTTGTAATCCAAGAACTGTTCGTTAACGTAAATGATACATACTTCTTACCATCTTTTACTTTTAGCACACCTGGACTTTTTGTATATGTGTTCATCATTGAAATTTCGTCTGTTTGATCTTTTAATGCCTTAAAATTGATGCTGTATTCACCATCTTTAATTGTTTCAGCATCTGGTTTTTTATTTTCATCTGGTTTTTCTACTTCTGGTTTTTCTACTTCTGGTTGTTTCTCTTCATTTTTAATTTGTTCAAGTTTATCTTGTTCAAATAAAAGTTGTACATCATGCATTTGCTTATAATTTCTTGATGCCATTTCGATAAATACTTTTGTATTTAGTTTTTTAGATAAATCGTTTACTTCAAACTCTACTACTCTTGTATCTTTTTCCTTATCCTCACTCACTACTTTTGCATCAACAAATGCGCCATCTTTTTCCGTTTGGAAATTTTTAATTAATGAGCTACTTTTTAGTGTTACAATTGCTTTTTTCTTACCGTTTTCTACTTTTAATACTCCTGGATTTACCATGTAACTATTCATCTTAGATTCTTCATCTGTTTGATCTTTTAACACTTTAAATGGAATGCTGTACGCACCATCTGTAATTGTGTTAGAATTTGGTTGTTGATCTGGGTCAGGCTTTTGGTCGGGCTTCTGACCTGGATCCGTAGTTTCATTTGGATCTGGCTTATTAGCTGGGTCCTCTTTTTCATCTGGTTTTTCTACATGAATTGGTGTAATGCTATTTTGATCAAATGCAATACGAACGTCGTACTCATGATGATAATTTAAAAAATCAATATCTACTTTTACTTTTGCATTTAATACCTTCTCTACATCTTCTACATCAAATTCTACTACTCTTGTATCTTTTTCTTTATCTTCACTAATTACATTTGTCGCAACTAGCTTACCTGCTTTTTCTGTTTCAAATTTCGTAATCCATGAACTATTTGTTAATGTAAAGGATACTTTCTTTTTCCCATCCTTCACTTTTAAAGTTCCGGGACTTACTGAATATTGATTCATCATCGATTCTTCATCTGATGTATCTTTTAAAACTTTGAAGCCAATTGAATATTCACCGTCAGCCAACTTGGTAGCTGCTTGAACTGCAAGTGGTTGTAATGTTGATACGAATGTAAATATCATTAAAAACATAGCAACAATAATTTTTGTATACCTGTTCAATGGAACGACTCTCCCTTTTGAAAATTATTTAATACTGTTCCCATCAAATACAAAGCGAATATCATACGAAGCATTATAATTAATAATTGGAATATTAATTTTCACCTTGCCATTTAGTTTTTTTGACAAGTCAGCAACTTCAAATTCTACAACTCTAGTATTATCTTTTTTGTTTTCACTTAACACGGTTGTTTCTACAAATTGACCATCTTTTTCTACTTGGAAACTTTTAATAGAAGCACTATCTTTCACTTTAAATGAAACATATTGTTTTCCATTTTTAACTGTTAATGTTGCTGGGCTTTCAAAATAACTATTCATTCTAGACGATTCATCTTTATCGCCTTTCCATACAGTAAAAGCAATATTATATTTTCCATCAGCTAGTTTTGTAGCAGCCTTTGCATCTTGTAAACCTAGTGTTGCGATAAATGTAAATAAAACAGCAAATACGGCAATAATCATTTTAAATTGTTTAAACATATATTCATCACCCTTCAAAAGATTTATTTACTCAATTTCACTTTACGAATTAAGAAAGCACCTGAAATAAGAATTAACGCTGCAAACAATCCAATACGTGCTTCATCGCCTGTTTTTGGGTTATCTGTTTTTTCAGCTTTTCCATTTTCATTTTTTGTTTCTTTATTCACTTCTTTAGCTGTTTCCTTACTCTCTACTTTTGTTTTCTCTTCTTTTACTTGTGTATCTGTTTTCGCTTGATCATTATTTTTTGTTGTAGCAGCTACGCCATTATCGCCACCTACAGCTTTTACATTTGCATCAAAAGCAAAACGAATTGTGTAGTGGTTGTCATAGATGGCAATTGGTACAACAACATGAATAATTACAGCTGCCGGATTGGATAAATCATCTACTTTAAACTCTACTGTTCTTTTATCTGCCGATTCATCTTTACTAACAACTTTCGCATCAACAAAATTCCCATTCTCTGGTGCTTTAAATTCTGTAATCCAAGCACTATGATTCATCGGAACTTGTACTCTCATCTCACCGTTTTTCACTATTAATTTTGCCGGCTTTTCAAAATAGTCATTTGCCATTGAAGCTGAATCATTTTCCGCTTTTTGAATGACATAGTTAATATCATACGTACCGTCAGCTAGTTGTGCTGCAACTTTCCCATATGGC
>JAFUBK010000123.1 GCA_017460245.1 Bacilli bacterium | reverse complement strand
AATAATTGTTGTCTGTTTGCTGCTGTTTCACTTAAATCACCTTTTATTAGTATAGCATACTTTATTAAAAAACTAGAGATTTTTTCTCTAGTTTAGATTTTTAAATGTTTTCTAACGGCTCTATATGAACCAAACATTCCTACTAAAACACCAATGCCTAATAGTAATAAAGAAATTGTATAAACAAATGGTGTCGGTGAGATAAGTTTAATGAATGGTGAAAATAGTTGTCCGTTGAAATGGTGATATAAAGTGCCATATCCATAAACAGTTAAAATAATTGGAATAACTGATCCTAAGGCACCTAACAATAATCCTTCAATAATGAAAGGAATTCTGATATTTAAATTTGATGCTCCAATAAGTCTCATAATACTTATTTCTCTTTGGCGTGAAGAAATTGTAATCTTTATTGTATTAGCAATTAAGAAAGCAGTAACTAAGACTAAAGCAATCACTGAAATTATACAAATTTTATGGATCACTTCAAATACAGATACTAATTGTTCAACAATGCCTTCACCATATTTTACCAAGGTCACTCCATCCATTTTTTCGATCTTTTTGGCAACGTTGTCGATATGTTTAATATCTTCTACTTTTACTTGAAAAGTATTTTGAATTGGATTTTCGTCATCTGACCAGTTTTTCATGACACTTTCAAAAATGTCTGAGGAGTCCATCATATCTTTAGTAATGTCGGTTTTTGAGGTGAATTCATATTTTTCTACATTGTCTAAAGTGCTTATTTTTCCTTTAATTTCATCGATTTCTTCTTCTTCTAATTCATTATCTAGGAAAGCTACTATTGTTACATCTTTTTCTACTAATGTAGTAAAGTTATCGACATTATATGATAAAACGATGGAAACAGCAACTACAATTAAGGTTATTGTAATACATGATATAGATGCGAGTGATAATGAAAAGTTTCTAAATACTCCCTTAAAGGCATCTCTAAAATTTCTACTAATAATTCTAATTGTTTTCATTTGTATACGTCCCTTCTGCATAATCGTTTATCATTCTTCCTGAATCTAACACGATAACTCTTTTTTTCATTTCATTTACGATATCTATATCATGAGTAACCATTATTATAGTTGTTCCTAGTTTGTTGATTTCTTCAAGAACTGACATAATTTCCATACTAGTTTTTGGATCTAGGTTTCCAGTTGGTTCATCACAAATAAGTAGTTTAGGTCCATTAACAATGGCTCTGGCAATAGCAACACGTTGTTGTTCTCCACCAGATAATTGCGCTGGATAACTTCTAATTTTATCTTTTAACCCAACCAATTCTAAAACTTTTATAACTTTTGAGTGTATTTCGTCTTTTGGTACTCCAAATATTTCTAGGGCAAAAGCAACGTTTTCATAAACTGTTGATTTTGGAAGTAACTTGAAGTCTTGGAATACCACACCTATTTTTCTTCTAATCTTATAAACTTTACCATTGCGGAGCCTTCCAACGTCGACTCCACCAACAATTATTTGACCAGACGTTGGTTTTTCTTCGCGGTAAAGCATTTTTCTTAAAGTACTTTTACCACATCCCGTTGAACCAATTATAAATACAAACTGTCCTTTTTTTATTGAAAGGTTTAACCCTTTAATGGCTGTTAATCCTGTTTTTTATTTCTTTTTTACGTTTATTAATCTTATTAAATCCATAAATCTTCCTTCTTTCTCTCTTCCGCCCTGGACCTCATATGTGTCTGTTATGATAAAGAAAGCATTACTATCTATTTTTAATATTGCTTCTTTCAATAGATAGTATTCTTTTGTTGGTATTGTACATAATAATACTTTCTTTTTATTTTCCGTGAATATGCTTCGATTGTTTATTATGGTTACACCATGTTGCATTTGATGAGTAATAAATTTTTCGACTTCCCTATAATGTTCAGTGACAATTTGAAATGTTTTATATTCAGAGATACCTAAAATAACTTTATCGGTTATAAAACTTATTACTACTAGGGAAATAACTGAATAAATAAATGATTGCCAACCAAACACAAAAACACCAGTAATAACAATTATGCCCTCAACATATACGGTTGCTTGTCCAATTGATTTTTTCATACTTTTGGAAACAATTTGTTTTATAACGTCAGTACCACCAGTAGTATATCCACATTTAAATATTAAGCCTGTACCAAAGCCATAAATGAAGGCTCCTGTTAAAGCTACAATTACGGGCTCAGTATTACCTAAATCTATATATTGTGGTAGAAACTCTGTTAATTCTATCAAGGTTGGATATAATATTGCACCTAATATGGTGTATTTGGTTATATCTTTGCCTAGATAAACTAACGAAGCGACTATAAGTAGTAGGTTGGCGATTAAGATAACATATGCTGGTTCTACGCCTAATAGTTGATTTATAACAACAGCGACACCGCTGACACCAAAGACCATATCGCTTGGTAATATAAATATATTAAACGCAAGAGCTTGTAAAATTACGCCTATCATAAACAATGTGTAACGTTTTAGTTTTTTGTTGTTATAGATTTCCTGCATCAATTTACTATCGTCAAAAACTTTTTTTAATAACATATTATTTCCCCTTTAAATAATCTTCTATAAACACATCAATGTCGCCATCTAAAACATCATTGACATTTACATTTTCTGTTAATGTCCTATGATCCTTGACTAATGTATATGGACACATAATATAACTTCTTATTTGTGAGCCAAAATTTATTTCTTTTTGGCCTCCTTTTAAAGCTTTCATTTCAGCTTCCTTTTTTTCTTCTTCTAATTTTAGTAATTTGCTTTTTAGAATTTGCATACATTTTTCTTTGTTTTGAAGTTGACTTCTTTCGTTTTGACAAGTTACAACGATATTTGTAGGCAAATGGGTTATTCGAACAGCACTATCGGTTGTATTCACTCCTTGTCCACCAGCTCCAGTACTACGATAAACATCAATTCTTATATCTTTGTCATCGATTTCTACTTCTAGCTTACTATCAATTACAGGAGTTACTTCAACAGAAGCAAATGAAGTATGTCTTCTTGAATTACTATCAAAAGGAGAAATTCTAACTAGTCTATGAATCCCTTTTTCACTTTTTAAATATCCATAAGCATTTATTCCTTTGACTATTAATGAAATACTTTTAAGACCAACTTCGGTTCCAGGTAGTTCAGAAATAATTTCTATTTTATAACCTTTTTTTTCACACCATCTGCTGTACATTCGATATAACATATTTGCCCAGTCACAAGCTTCAGTGCCACCTGCTCCTGAATGGATTTCCAAAATAGCGTCATTTTTATCGTACTTTTTATTTAAAAGCACTTGAAGTTCTAGCTGCGATAATCTATTTTTGATATTTTCGTTTTCTTCACTAGCAAATGATATAACATCTTCTTCACCTTTAGTATTAAGATTTTCTAAATGAAATTCTATTTCTTCTTTAAGATTTTTTGCGATTTCTAATGTTTTTTTTATTGAGTTATATTCATTTATTACTTCTTCACTTTTTCTTTTATCAGACCAAAAATTATCTTCTTCCATTAGGCCTTGTAAATCTGTGATTTTTGCCTCTTTTTCGGTTACGTCAAAGCGACCTCCAAAGATCGTTTATTTTTTTTGAATATTCGCTATAGAGGTTTTGTAATTCTTTTAGTTCCATATGTAGCCTCCTATATTTTTCATTATAACATTTTCTACAAATATTTTCCACAGTTAAAACAACATTTTATAAATTACTATAATAAAACATATGAAATAATCATATGTTATATTTTTTTTACTATAAAATAGCGACATTCATAGGCACATTTTTCTTTTATGTAACTATCGATGGTTTCATAATCGTTTATTTTTTTATATAGCTTGTTATCTTTATTGCAGAAGCCTTTTAATCTTAGTTTATCATAAGCCCAATCACCTAAAATATAGTCATAGTCCATAAAATAGTCTGTACATTTATTTATAAATTGTTCTTTGTCAAAACCATTTGTGTATTCTCTTATAACTTCATATTCTATTTCGTTAACTTTTACTTTTTTTTTCATATTATCACCTACTGGCATTATACATTATTTATAAAAAGATATCAATTGGGCATTATGATGGATGGAGTTGATTGATTTAGTCCATTAGCATATTAATTTGGAACACTGCCGGTTACTATTTTTAAAGCGACTGGCACTTTGGTTTCAACAGTAATGTCTTTATTATAAAAAGGCAAAATTACTTTTTCATTTATTTTTATATTCACGTAAACTTCTATTAAGGCACTGTTAATACCATAGTTTTTTACATTAGTTGTTATGTTACTTATCGCATCACCAACTAAACTTATTTTAACTGGTATTTTTGGCCCAAGATTTGCGAGTAAAGCGTTGTTGAAAACAACACCAGAATTTACTTCATAAATTATCCCTTTTTCAAGAGCTTTTTTATCATAATCGACCATTAGACTATCAGAAAACTCAAGAGCATCGATATTCCCTTTTTCAATATTTCTTAAATTTATTTGAACACTATTAGTGGTTTCTGTTAGAAATTTGTTTACTAGCATTGTATTAAAATCAATTGCTTTTATTTCACCATTACTATTGGTGGTAACGGTAAACAATTCATCAGTACTTATTTTTTCTGTTATGTGTTTTGATACAGCTTTATTGATAATAATACTTGACAATTTTTGAGATTCTAAAGAGGCATAATTCATTAAAATTGGTGATATTTTTCTATTTATGTAGTTAAAGGCAAGAAATACACTTATAATTATTAGTCCAATACTTATGATTAAAAGACTAATTTTATTTAATTTTGGTTTTATTTTTCTTTTTAGTTTTATTTGATTCATTTGTTTAAGTATATGAAAAAAAGGTATTTTGTTACCTTTTTTGATATTTAAATTTGTATGAAACTTCTAATTTATAGTTTTCCATGTTATTAAATTCTGGAACAGTCATTCCTGTTGTTTGGATAAATCGTTCTTTATTTACCGGCTTATCCAAAACGGTATCAGATAAAATTTCGTATACATATCTATAGCGTTTAGTAACGCGAATTTCTTCAGTTCTGAAATCTCTATTAGTATCATCTAGTGATGAGGTGTCAGTCCAAGAAGTATATCCGGTTGTGATTACAGCCTCATCGTCACGATAATTGTAACTTGCTGGCTTTGTTTGCGAAAATGCACTATACCTTCTTTGCTGGCCATTATACCAACGCCACTTGGTGTCACGATATTTATACATTTTGGTTCCTGAACCTTCTTTACGATTATATTTTGTTTCATCGATGTCTTCGGAAGCTGTATAATTTTTATGGTTGGCATAGATTTTTTTGCCATTTTCTTGGTAATAATAGATATATCCAGTTGTAGTAATAATTTCTCTATAAGATTTTTCTTCTGGATAATTTTGTGAATAGCTTGACCATTCGGTTTTCTGAGCAGTGGTAGTGTCTTTATTTGCATAACCGTCAGGCTGCTCAGAAGAAAATTCTGAATAATCACCAACAATATCATACCAACGCCATTTTTTATCAGCATAGCGATATTGGTTTTTTTCTTCAGTTTGAACGTCTGCGATGTTAGCTTCTTCTGGAATTTGAGGCATTTCATTTATGTTTAATGGCAAATATATTCCGTATTCTGATTTTTTGTCTGACAGTTCTTCAGGTGTAAAATATTTGGTCCACTCGGTGGTGTTTAGCTGTCTTTCATAATAATTATAATATGGAGTTACATCGATGTTGGATTTGTTACGTGGATAGTAACTTGATTCGCTACTCCACCCTTTATAGTGGATATTAGTAGTACATGAATTACAATTATTTAATTCAAGAGTATAGATATATGTTTTTTTGTATTTTGTGACTTTGATGTTGCCGGTACATTTTATATTCCCGGTTTGGGCTGAGGATAAATTATCATTACTATATAATTTGCTCATTGAAATTTTTTCACTTTCACCTTCGATGATTGGTAACTTTTCTTCTTCGGTAAGATAATCATAAGCAGCCGATTTAATATTATTATATATTTTATTACATTTATTGTTTTGGAAAACATTATAAATGATAAATCCTATTAGAATTATTGGGATAATTGTTCCAAAAACAAAGAAACTTCTTAAAATGTGTTTTTTACTTTCAAATTTATAATCGATTGGATTACCTTGATTATCTACATAACTAGTTCTTTTCATACACCAGCGCTCCTTATAACATAATTTTAACACGTTTTTTGATTTTTTCATAGTAAAATAAAAGAACTAATAAAATTAGTCCTAAACATAAACATGTCTTGGTTTTGGAACATTTACAATTACTGTTCTTTCATCTATGTATTTTGAAATAAGAACTGGCTGGTTTTCTTTTAAAGATTTTTGAACATCTATTATTCTTTGATTACGTGATCCTCTAAAATCTAAATTTAAACTTTTTTCTTCAATTATAAATTTTCCATCAACTAATACGTCTACATATTTTAAAAATTCGATATATTTTTTGTGTTTTATTAAGTTTTCAAAGGTAAAGCCAGTATAACACCAAATATCTAAACCATGTTTTTTTGCTTCTTTGGCAATTAAGGCACAAGCTTCTGGTTGAAACATTGGGTCCCCTCCAGAAAAGGTTATACCATCGTGTCCATCGAGCGCAGATAACTCTTCAATTATCTCTTTTATATCTACTTCAAAACCACCATTAAAATCATGAGTACTAGGATTATGGCATCCAGGGCAGTTATGTGAGCATCCTTGAGTCCAAATAACGGCCCTGATACCTTCGCCATCTACAATACTGTCTGATTGAAGATCGGCTGCTAATCTTATTTTCATTAGGCTTCTTCTACTTGTTTTGAAGCATCATGTTTTACTCTATCGCGTTCTTCTGCTTTTTTACCGTTGTTGAATCTATCAGTAGTTCCTACTAAATATCCAGTTATTCTTCTAATTCTTTCGAATTTTACTCCTTCTCCTACTTTTTTTTCATCTGCTTTCATTGTAATTCCTCCTTCTTTATCTTCCTCCACAGCTATTTAAGCTTGCGTTTTTAATTCTTTCAATTGGGATGCCTTCATTTTCTTTTCTTCCGCATCCAGGACAAACATCCCCGATAACTCCAGTGTATCCACAAACCGGATCTCTATCTACTGGATGGTTAATAGCTCCATAACCAATGTTGTTGTCGTGCATTAACCTTACTATTTTTTCGAATGCTTTGACATTCATTGCAGTGTCGCCATCTAATTCAACGTAACTTATGTGTCCACCGTTGGTAAGGGCGTGGTAAGGTCCTTCTAATTTTAATTTTCTGGCTGCTGATATGTTGTAATATACAGGTATGTGGAATGAATTTGTATAATATTCTCTATCAGTAACGCCTTTAATTTTTCCATAAATTGCTTTATCAATATTTGTAAATCTTCCAGATAAACCTTCGGCTGGTGTAGCAATTAATGAAAAGTTTAAATTGTATTTTTCTGCATATTCGTCAGTTTTATTTCGCATGAAACCAATAATTTTTAATCCTAATTTTTCGGCCTGTTCACTTTCTCCGTGATGTGAACCAATTAAGGCTTTTAAACATTCGGCCAGTCCAATAAAGCCAATTGTTAAAGTCCCATGTTTTAATACTTTACGTAATCTATCGGTGTTTTTTAGTTTTTCACTATCCATCCATACGCCTTGTCCTAGTAAGAATGGAAAATTATAAACGTGTCTGGAACATTGAATTTCAAATCTTTCTAACAGCTGATCTTTTACTAAATCCATTAATTCTTCTAATTCTTTAAAGAAACCATCTAGATCTGTTTCTCCACTTACAATTCCGTGTTTAATTCCTAAACGAGGTAAGTTTATTGAGGTAAATGATAAGTTCCCTCGGCCTGGAGTAATTGCATCTCCATGAACGTCTGTAAGTACTCTAGTTCTACAACCCATATAACCTACTTCAGTACGATAGTCGTTTGGATCATAGCTTGCTAGATTAAATGGTGAGTCTAGGAATGAGAAATTAGGAAATAGTCTTTTAGCTGAAACTTCACAAGATAATTTGAATAAATCATAGTTTGGATCTTCTGGATTATAGTTGACTCCTTCTTTTACCTTGAATATTGATATTGGGAATATTGGCGTTTCATGATGACCTAAACCAGCATCTGTAGCAAGTAAATAATTTCTAACGACCATTCTTCCTTCGGCAGATGTATCGGTTCCAAAATTAATTGATGAAAACGGAACTTGGGCACCTGCACGAGAATGCATTGTATTTAGATTGTGAATAAAAGCTTCCATTGCTTGATATGTGGCTCTATCAGTTTTTGCTAAAGCTTTTTCATAACTTAACTCAAATAAACGTTTTATTTGATCAGATTCTTTATAGAAATTTGCAAAAATTGAAGTGTCTATTTCGATTGACTTTAACTTGTCTATTTCTTTGGCAATTCTATCCATATTTATAAAACTATTTAAATCTTCATAATCAAGCAAATCACAAATTATTTGTTTGAATTGTTTTTTGAAAGTGCAAAGAACCCCAGGTGCTAGATAGAAATCAAAAGCTGGTATACTTTGGCCACCGTGTTGATCGTTTTGATTTGATTGAATTGCAATAGCGGCTAAGGCTGCATAACTAATGATATCTTTTGGTTCTCTTAAATGTCCATGACCAGTTGAAAATCCATTTTTAAATAATTTGTCTAAATCTATTTGACAACAAGTCGTAGTACCCATTGGCATAAAATCCATATCATGGATGTGAATATCACCATTATCGTGTGCTTCAGCAAACCTTGGCTTCATTAAGTATGCTTTAGCGAATTCTTTTGAAACAGTACTGCCATATTGAAGCATAGTCCCCATTGCGGTATCGCCGTCAACATTAGCATTTTCCCTTTTTGCGTCTTCTTCGTGAGCTGATTTTAATCCTAAACTTTCAATAGCTTTTAAAAATTTGTGTTGTTTTTTTTCACCAAAGAAAAGTTGCCTTGAAGCGTTTCTTCTTTCGCGATATTCTGAAAATGATGTATAAACATCGTCATAGCCTTTTTTCTTTAATTCTTCTTCAATTAAATCTTGAATTTGTTCAATTTTTATTTTTTCTTCATTTTTATCTATGAATTCTTTTACTATTCTTTTTTCAACAGCACTATAAACCTTGTTGATATCTTTTTCGGTATATTTGTACTCATCTTCTTCTGTTTTTATACTATCAAAGCCCTTTTTTATAGCAACCGCAATTTTAGTGCCATTCCACTCTACTTTGCGGCCATTTCTTTTAACAACTTTTAATGTTGTAAGTTTTTCTTCTGTATCGATCATGTTTACCTCCTATTGTGTACTTTTATTATGGCACTATTTTAGTAAAAGGTCAATATAAAATGTTCGCTTTTTTTGATTTTTTTTGCTCGTTTTTTATAAACCCTTTATTTTTCTTATTTTTCTAAAAAATCGTTTTTTTAAATTTGACACTTTTTGATATTTTTTATTTTTTTTTGTAAAAAATTGCTTTTTTATTTTTTTGCTTTTTGGCCTTTTTCTTTTTGTTTTTAAGGTTTTTTCTCTGTTTTTTTTATTTTTTCTTGTTTTGACTTTTTTTGATATTTTCGAATTTTTGTTATTTATTAATTTTTGAAATAATTATTTTTTGTAAATATTACTTTTTCTACAAAATAAACTAACGCATTTTAAAATGTTCGCTTTTTTGTTTGCGAATAACTACTCTTTTTTTTACATATAATTTTGTAGGTGAAACTATGAGAAGATGTTTAATAATTTTAGTTTTTATTTTTCTTACTGGCTGCTCTGATAAAGCTATTGAAACAGTAATTGAAAATGATAAACAAAAAATAACTATTAGTTATCCTGTTACAAATATTAATGTTTTAGATGATGCTATTACTTCATATATAAATAAAGTTCATACTGACTTTAAAGAAAAATACAAATACTTTGACAAGCCTGAATTAAATATTTCATATACTTATAAAGAATTAAATGAAGATGTGGTTAATGTAAGTTTAAATGCTGAGATTATTGCTGGAAAGCAAATAGATAAAATTAAAACATTTACTTATAACAAAAAAGCAAAGAAATTTTTAACAATGGAAGATATAGTTGAAGACATAGTGGGGTTTGATTATGAATTAAAAAAACAATTAACAAAAAAATATCAAAATGTTAGTATTGATTATTTGGAAGAGTTAAGCTATGATTTTTTTACTATTGATGACGAAAATCTAACTGTTTATTTTAATCAAGGAGAAATTCGGTATGATAATGATAATCTTGTATGTTTAGATGTTCCTTTGTCTTCACTAAACTTGCTTATAGATATTGATAAAAATAATGGCAAAGACATTTATTTGAATCTTAAGAAAAGAAACATTAATGAAAGCAGTAAAGTGGTGGCTTTAACTTTTGATGATGGCCCTAGTAAATATACGGATGAGATATTAGATATTCTTGATAAAGAAAAAGCAGTAGCTACTTTTTTTGTAATTGGAAATAAGGTTCAATTTTACAATAAAACGCTTGTGAAAATGCTTAAGGGAGGAAATGAAATTGGAAATCATTCTTATACACACAAATGGTTAAATCGGCTTTATCAAGAAGAGTTTGTAGAATAGGTTCAAAAAACACAAGATGAAATAAAAAAAGCTACAGGCTTTTTACCAAAATTATTTAGGCCAACTTATGGTGGATATAGTGATAAATTAAAAAGCTATACTGGTTTAACATTTATTTTGTGGGATGTTGATTCTTTGGACTGGAAAGTTAAAGATAAAAATAAAATAATTGAACATGTTATTCCAAATGCTAAAAACGGCAGTATTGTTTTAATGAATGATAACCACATTTATTCTTTACAAGCGCTTGATGAAATAATTAAAATTTTAAAGAAAGAAGGTTATGAATTTGTTACGGTAAGTGAGCTATTAGAGCTTAAAGAAATGAGAGAAGATTAATGACAAATTATGATTTAGAGGAGGTTGAGCTTTTAAATTGGCAGCTTATTTTATCTTTGCTATTTATTTTAACTACAATTATTTCAATAAGCCTTACGTATAATCAAATTTTAAAACACAATCATAAAAACTTATTATTTTCTTCTACTTTTGAACAAGATATTTTAAAAATAAATAGAATGGTGGCAACTTTGATTGCTGTGGGTTTTATTATTATAAATGTGAGAGACAAAAAGGTAAAACAAGCTTATAATTTATGCGATGAAGTCACTGCTAATTTACAAATAAGCGCAAGTGTGGTCACTTTTATTGCTTCGCTGATTGTTCTTTATGTCGCTTTTAGTAATTCTGGTGAAGATGATATTGAAAATCCAGAAATATAGGTGTAAACTTGTTGTTTTCCACAGTTTTTTTAATTATTTTGATTTTTTACTTACAATCCCTATCCTTATAAAAGGTAATTTTCTTCATAAACTGTCATTTATTTTAAATGTGTAAATTGAATTTGACAATCATTTTAGCTGTGCTATAATTATTTTCCTAGAGGTGATTGTGTGGAAAATCAAATATTAACTAATTTGGATAATGAAAAATTGCTAGATACTTTTAGTGGTGAACTTTTAGATGGAAAGATTCAAGTACAAAGCAATAGAGGTTATCTTTCTGATACTAATAAACCACAACAAGATGCGGTACTTAGCATTGTTAAAAATGATAAATGTTTTTTAAATATAGTT
>JAFUBK010000122.1 GCA_017460245.1 Bacilli bacterium | reverse complement strand
TTTTATAATGTTTATAGAGCTGAAGGAAAGCTCCTCTTATGAAAGGCTGTGATAATGAATACCAAAAGATAAACAATCCCTATTAAAAAAATAAACACACTCCTTACTATATCTTAGAAAGTCATGTGACTTTCTTTTTTTTGATATTGTGTTATTTTTTTAAATATATTATAATATATGTGATGAGAGAGGATGAATTTTATGGATGAAATTTTATTAGAAACTGAAAACAAAATGCAGGAAGCTATTTCGAATATGAAAAAAAGATTTACTAATGTTAGGGCTGGTAGGGCTAATCCAGCAATTTTAGATGGTGTTATGGTTACTTATTATGGAAATCCTACACCTTTAAAACAACTTGCGACTATATCTGTTCCAGAAGCAAGACAGCTAGTTATTAAACCTTTTGATAAATCTTGTTTGAGTGAAATTGAAAAAGCTATATTTGAGGCTAATATTGGGCTTACTCCTAATAATAATGGAGAGACTATAATTTTAATAATTCCTACTTTGACTGAAGAGACTAGAAAAGATTATGTAAAACAAGTCAAACAAATTTCTGAAGACTGTAAGATTGTTTTACGTAATATTAGACAAGATGCGAACAAAGATATACAAAAACTTGAAATAACTGAAGACGAGAAAAAAGGTTCCTCTGAAGATGTCCAAGAACTTATAAACAAATATAATAAAAATGTCGATGAATTATTAAAAGAGAAAGAAAATGAGTTACTTACTGTTTAAGAGGTGAGATTTAGTGTTTAAAAAAAGAGAATCTAAGGAAATTGATAAAACAAAAATTAATGAAGTTACTGATTTGGCTTCGCGAGTTCTTAAAGTTACTTATTTTTTGTTACTTGCGCTTAGTCTTTATTTAATATTAATTTTATGTAAAGAAACTTATATTTTAAGTATTATTTGGACAATCATAAAGATTGTGGCACCACTTTTTATAGGTATTTTGATAGCGTGGTTATTTGATCCTTTTGTAAAGTGGTTACAAACTAAAAAAATCAAAAGAAGTTTTGGGGCACTGATTACATATGTAATATTATTTTTAATAGTGTTTATTATACTTGCGGCTTTAATACCACTTTTAACTAATCAAATTGGTGAGTTTGTGAGAATGGCTCCTGGTGTTTTTGATTCAATTAAATTATGGTGCTTAGGGTTGTTTGACCATATAAGGCAAATAGATTATATTGATAGTGAAGCTATTAAAGCAGAATTTTTCAGTAAATTTAACGAATTTGCGGCTGATATTACTAAAAAACTTCCGACTCAATTAATTGGTATTATTTCTGGGTTCTTCTCTGGTATGGGAACTTTGGTTTTGGGACTAATTATTGGATTTTTCTTACTTGTAAGTTTTGATTCAACATCATCACTTAAAGCTTTTATTCCAAAAAGAGTTCGTGAGACTAGTATGGATTTAATTAACGATGTTAATAATTCACTTAGAAAATATGTTCAAGGAGCTTTGATAGATTGTTCAGTTATCTTTATTTTGACTTCTGTTGGGCTATGGCTAATTGGTTTAAAGGCTCCTGCTTTATTTGGATTTTTCTGTGGACTTACTAATATTATTCCTTATATTGGCCCTTATATTGGTGGCGCTCCAGCAGCAATTGTAGGATTTACTCAAAGTCCAACTATAGGCGTTTTAACGATTGTTGTTATTGCGGTAATTCAATTTTTAGAGGGTAATTTTCTGCAGCCATATATTATGTCTAAAACCACTAAACTACACCCAGTAACTATTATGCTTGGATTACTTATTTTTGGATATTTCTTTGGTATGTTAGGAATGCTTATATCTACACCTTTAATTGCGGTTATTAAAACTATTTTTCAATTTTTTGATAAAAAATATGGTATTATTAATAGAGAAGAAATTAATTTAGATGCAGATATAAATGAAGAACTTGATAAAATAAAAGAAAGCGTTAAGAAAGAAAAGTAAGCTATTTTGTTTTTTAAGAAAGCTAGTGGTTGATGTGAACTAGTAAAACTTTTTAGCTGAAAGCTACTTTTGAGTGAAATGAAAACATTTCCGGGTAAAACCGTTATCTATAATTAAGTAAATTAAGGATGGTACCGTGCTTAAGCACTCCTTTAGGTCCGTCTTTTTTTGTTAGGAGGAATATATGAAAAAATTATTTGTACTTGCTGGCAAAGCTAGAAGTGGGAAAGATACTGTAGCAGAGTTTCTTGAAAAAAGTTATAGCGACAAAAAAATTATTAAGCTTATGTATGGATATTGGGTTAAGAATTATGCTTTGATGATTTCTTTATGGGATGGTAGTGAAGAAAATAAACCTAGAGAACTTCTTCAGCAAATTGCTGCCGAATCTCGAAGTGTTAATCCTAATTATGTAATAAGAAGAATGGAAGAGGATATAAATATTCTTAAGAATTATGCGGATGTTATTATTATTACTGATGCCAGAATGCCTGAAGAAGTATCTATGCCTAAGGAAAAATTTTTAGAAACGATAACTGTAAAAGTGTCTAGAGATAATTTTACAAGTCCTTTAAGTAAAAAACAGCAAAAAGATTTTACGGAAACGGCACTTGATAAGTATAATGATTATGATTATGTAATAGAAAATGATGGAACTTTAGATAAGCTTGAAGATAAAATTAAGCATTTGGTTGAAAGTGAGTGGGCTTAATGGAAAAATTGTTTGTTTTAGCAGGAAAAGCTGGTACAGGTAAAGATAGTATTGCTTCTATTATTAAAGAAAAAAATTCTTTGAAAAAAGTTATTATTTATCCGTGTACTGTGTATTTAAAAAGGTATGTTTCGCAGATATATGGTTGGGGTGGTAGTGAAGAAGATAAGCCTAGAGGGATTCTTCAAAATTTAGGAAGGGAAATTAAAGAAATTTACCCGGATTACTTTTTGAAAAGAATGGATGAAGATATTAGATTTTTAAGTAATTATTGTGATATTATGATTATTACAGGAATTAGACTTTATAGTGAGCTTGTATTTTTGAAAGAAAAATACAACGGAATTTTGATTAAAGTAGAGAAAAAAGAACTTGATAAAAAACTTAATGATAATGAAAAAAACGATATTACGGAAACTGATGTAGATATGTTTAAGGAATATGATTATATTATTGATAACGATGATAATTTTGATGAGTTATATAAAAAAATTAGTAGTTTGTTAGAAGAGGTGAAATGATGAATATTAGAGAAGAATATATTAAATTTTTTGAAAGTAAAGGGCACAGACAAATTCCAAGTGCGCCGGTGGTTCCTGAAAACGATCCTTCGGTATTATTTAATACAGCTGGGATGCAACCGCTTGTTCCTTATTTGATGGGAAAACCGCATCCTTATGGAACAAGACTTTGTGATTATCAGAAATGTGTTAGAACTAATGATTTGGATGAAGTTGGAGATTTAACACATCATACTTTTTTTGAAATGCTTGGCAATTGGAGTTTGGGTGATTATTTTAAAGATGATAGTATTGCTTGGAGTTTTGAATTTTTAACTGAAGTTTTAAATATTCCGGTTGAGAAATTAGCTGTTACAGTTTTTGAAGGAAATGAGGATATAGAATTTGATGAAGATAGTTATAATAAATGGCTTTCTTTGGGAATAGAGAAAAATAAAATTGCTAAAACTAAGGATGATAATTTTTGGATTGCTGGATCTAGTGGTCCTTGTGGACCGGATACAGAAATATTTTATTTTAGAAGTGATGATGAGGTTCCTAATGTTTTTGACCCTGATGATGATAGATGGGTTGAAATTTGGAATAATGTATTTATGCAGTATTATAAAGATGAAAATGGTGTAGTAACGGAACTTCCATGTAAAAATGTTGATACTGGAATGGGATTAGAAAGAATTACAGCTGTTTTAGAAGGTGTTAATGACAATTATTTGTCAAGTATTTGGAAAGATGTTATTGAAGTAATTGAAAAGATTACTATGAAAAAATATAGTGGCAATGAAAAAAGTATGCGAATAATTGCTGATCATTTACGTACGGCAGTATTTATTGCGGCAGATCCAGCGGGTATTAAACCTTCTAATACTGATCAAGGTTATATTCTGCGAAGATTAATTAGAAGGGCAATTAGACATGCGAAGAGTTTAGATGTTGATATTAATTCTAATTGGGATGTAATAATTGCTGATAAAATCATCGATAAATATAAAACATATTATAAAGAACTTGCTGATAATAGAAAGGTTATTTTAGAAGTATTAAGCTTTGAAAAAGTTAAATTCAATCGTACTTTAGAAAAGGGTTTGCGTGAATTTTCTAAAGCTATAAGTAATTTAGATGGTGGAATAATTAATAGAGATATTGCTTTTAAATTATACGATACTTATGGTTTTCCGATTGAACTTACAGAAGAACTTGCTTTTGAAAAAGGCCTTAAAGTTGATGTTGCAGGTTTTGCAATTAAATTTAAGGAGCATCAAGAAAAGTCTCGTGTGGGCGCTGAACATAAGTTTAAAGGTGGTCTTTCTGGTAATAGTGAGATTG
Organism: Bacilli bacterium; assembly: GCA_017460245.1. GTDB lineage: Bacteria > Bacillota_I > Bacilli_A > RF39 > UBA660 > Coprosoma. The sequence goes on along the minus strand of JAFUBK010000122.1, from coordinate 1,232 downwards.
AAACTAAATATCATACAGCTACACATTTATTAAATGCGGCTTTAAAAGTTGTTGTAGATCCGGGATGTCATCAAAAGGGTAGTAATATTACTCCTGAAAGAATGCGTTTTGATTTTTCTTGTGATCATAAACTTACTTCAGAAGAAAAAGAGGCTGTTGAAAGTTTAGTTAATAAATGGATTAGTGAAGATTTAAAGGTGACACAAGAAGAAATGAGCAAGGAAGAAGCTATTAATTCTGGAGCTGAGTGTATGTTCATAGAAAGATATCCTGATATTGTTACAGTGTATTCTATCGGTGATATTTCTAGAGAACTATGCGGTGGACCACATGTTGAAAGAACAGGCGTTCTTGGTCATTTTAGAATAAAAAAAGAAGAAGCAAGCAGCGCTGGTGTTAGAAGAATCAAAGCAATTTTGGAATAAAATAGCAAAAAGAAGATTTTTGATTATAATGTTGAAGCTTCTTTTTTTTTCATATTTATTTTCTTTTTTTCATATTTTTTACTAGAGGTGTTTTATGAAAAAAATGTTATTTGTAATTTTGTGCGCTTTTTTTATTATTCCTAGTATTAGTGCGGAAGAACTAAAACTGGCAGAAAACGCAAAATCAGCTATTTTGATTGAAGCTAGTACTGGTAAAGTTTTATTTGAAAAAAACGCAGATGAAAAAAGAGTGCCGGCAAGTATGACTAAAATGATGAGTATGCTTTTAATTGTTGAAAATATTGAAAATGGAGTTTTGAAGTGGGATCAGAAAGTTACAGTTTCTGAAAATGCTTCTGGTATGGGTGGAAGCCAAATTCTTTTGGAAACTGGGGAAAAGATGACTGTGCGGGATTTATTTAAGGGAGTTGCTATTGCGTCTGGTAATGATGCGGTAGTAGCTTTGAGTGAGGCAATTGCTGGCAGTGAAGAAGGCTTTGTTGATATGATGAATGAAAAAGCTAAGAAATTAGGTCTTAAAAACACTAATTTTAAAACACCACACGGATTAGATGAGGCTAATCATTATTCTAGCGCTAGAGATATGAGTTTGATTGCGAAAGAGCTTGTTAAACATAAAAAGGTTTTAGAATTTACTTCAATTTATGAAGATTATTTAAGAGAAAATACTGATAAAAAAATATGGCTTGTAAACACAAATAAACTAGTTAGGTTTTACGATGGTGTTGATGGGCTTAAAACTGGATATACGAAAGATGCGGGATATTGTCTTACGGCAACAGCTAA
>JAFUBK010000121.1 GCA_017460245.1 Bacilli bacterium | reverse complement strand
TATTTAATTGTACAAAATTCAGACCCAAGAAAAGAAGTTGTTGCTCTTGGTCCAACATACTTTGCAGTTCAAACGAGAAAGCAAGAATAAACGTTTAAAGAGCGAAAAATAATTACAGAAAACGGCTAATTAAGGAGGAAAGTTATTTTATGACAACAGAAGATTTTGATTTTCATTTGCCCGAAAAGTTAATTGCACAAAAGCCTTTAGATAAACGTGATTCTTCTAAGTTATTAGTGTTAGATAAAAAAACAGGTGAAATTGAACATAAATGTTTTACGGATATAATTGATTATTTAAATGAAGGGGATACTTTAGTTTTAAATGATACTAAGGTTATTCCTGCTAGACTGATAGGTGAAAAGGAAGATACTAAGGCGGTAATTGAAGTGATTATGCTTAAGGAAGTTGATTCTGATGTGTGGGAGTGCCTTACTAAGCCTGCTAAAAGGGTTAAAGAAGGAACTGTTATTAGTTTTGGTGAAAAATTAAAAGCTATATGTGTTTATGTTGGCGAGGATGGTATTCGTCATTTTAAATTAATTTATAGTGGAATTTTATATGAAATTTTAGATGAACTTGGGCAGATGCCGCTTCCACCTTATATTCATGAAAAATTAAAAGATAAAGATAGGTATCAAACTGTTTATGCTAAAAATATAGGATCAGCAGCAGCACCGACTGCCGGGCTTCATTTTAAAAAAGAATTACTTTTAAAAATAAAAGAAAAAGGAATTAATATTGCTTATATTACTTTACATGTTGGTCTTGGTACTTTTAGGCCAGTTTCTGTAAGTAATGTTAAAGATCATAAAATGCATAGTGAATTTTATTCAATGAGTAAAGATACGGCTTTACTTTTAAATAAAACTAAAAAAAATGGTGGAAAAATAATTAGTGTTGGTACGACTACTACCAGAACTTTGGAAACTATTATGAATTTGTATGGTGAGTTTAAAGAGTGTAATGGCTTTACTGATATTTTTATTTATCCTGGATATGAGTTTAAAGCTATCGACAAGCTTATTACTAATTTTCATTTACCCAAATCTACTTTAGTTATGCTTGTAAGTGCTTTAGCTGATAAAGATAATATTATGAAGGCTTATAATGAAGCAATAGAAAAAGAGTATAGGTTTTTCTCTTTTGGAGATAGTATGTTTATAAAATAAATCACACAAAATGTGTGGTTTTTATATTTAGTAATAATTTTGTTAATTTTATTTTAAGGTGTATAATAGGTGTATATTTATACATCTTTTTTTTATGGGGTGGTAATGTGGTTATTGTAATTACTGGGCCTACAGCTACAGGTAAGACTGATTTAGGAATATTTTTGGCTAAAAAGTTAAATGGTGAGATTATTAACTGCGATAGTACACAAATTTATAAAGGTATGGATATTGCGACTAATAAAGTAAAGGATACTGAAGGTGTTGTTCATCATTTATTTGATTTTTTGGATATTGATAAAGATTATAGCGTTTATGATTATCAGAAAGATGCAAGAAGATGTATTGCTGATATTTTATCTAGAGGAAAAGTTACTATTTTTGTGGGAGGAACTGGTTTATATATTAAAGCTGCTTTATATGATTATGAGTTTAATAATGATGAAAATAATCAATATGAAGGAATTAGTAATGAAAAACTTTATAAAAAATTATTAAAAGTGGATCCAGATACATCTATTCATTTAAATAATAGAGTACGTGTTATTAGAGCTTTAAATTATTATAAGTCTTGTGGAAAACCATATAGTTTGAAAGAAAAAAAAGATAAGTTATTATATGATACTTTGTTTATTGGACTTACTACTGATAGGGATATTTTGTATGATAAAATTAATAAAAGAGTTGATAAGATGATTGAGGAAGGTCTTATGGATGAGGCTAAAAGTTTATATGATTCTAATGTTCGCACTAAAGCTGTTATGACTCCAATTGGTTATAAGGAATTGTTTGAATATTTTTCTTTTAATAAAAGTTTGGAAGATCGTATTGATTTAATTAAAAAACGAAGTAGACACTATGCAAAAAGACAATATACATGGTTTAATCATCAGATGGATTTAAAATGGTTTGATGTTAATTATGATAATTTTTTAGAAACTGAAAATAATGTTTTAAAATATATTTTATCTTTTTCTAATTTAGGGAAAAAATAGGTCATTTTGGGTATATTATTAATATCCTTGCAATTTGACAAAAAGTGTAAAATATGTTAGTATTTTAAGTGTTGTGGTGCATTATTCTAGTTGTATAAAACTAAGGGAAGGTAGGGCTAAAAATCTACCAATTGCAACTTTGGACACTTTGTATATTTGCTTTTTCTGCCCAAGTTAGGGTGAATATATAATTTAAAGATTTAGGAATTTTATAATGGCATATAAAACAACTCCTATTTCTGCGTCAATTATAATTGTATTTGCATGTCGTGAGTGGTATTATGGGATAAACTTTTAATGATTATACCCTGATCAGGTTAAATCTTTTGAAAATAATACTGCAAAAGCGAATAAGCTTAGATTTTATACATTTGGGAAAACCTCTAGAGTGTATATATTATAAGTCTTGTAGTGCGGACCGAATGGCAATCGAGTAATTAATTCGGTGACGATTAGTTGCTTTCTTTAAATAGAAATAGCCGGTGGGTAACCTAAGGTAGAAAGTAGAGAAATTCAACTCGACCTCAGCCGTAAAATTAATTTATAATATACCATAATAAATTGCAAGGTGATTAAATATGAAAAAAGACAATTGGATATTAACGGTTTTTATATTAACGTTCATATTGTCTTTTTTATTTGCAACTGTGTCTAATATTTTATCTAATGTAAATATTGTTGTAATGACTGTTATACTAGTTGTTGTAATATTTATTGGAATTTTATTTGACATGATTGGCGTGGCGGTACTTAGCGCGAATGAAGCGTCTTTTCACGCTAAAGCATCTAATAAGATATATGGAGCTAAAAAAGGTGTTGAACTTATTAAAAATGCTAATAAAACTAGTAGTATTTGCTGTGATGTTATTGGCGATATTTGTGGTATCATCTCTGGAGCTTTGGCTGCAAGCTTAGTTATTTTACTTTGGGGAAATAGTACTATTTATAATATTGTTTTAACAGCTGTTATTTCTAGTATAACGGTTGGTTCTAAAGCAATTGGCAAGATGAAGGCAATAAAATATGCTGATGAAATTGTTTTTAGAGTAGCTGTTATATTAAGTAAACTAGAATTGAAAAAAAGCCGCAAGTAATTGCGGTTTTATTCTTTATCGTTTTCTACATAATAGGCATAGTATTCTTCTAAGGTTATGTCTTCTTCTTTTATTTGTTTGGCAATACTTTTGCCGACATAACGATAATGCCAAGGTTCATATTCATACCCAGTTAACTTTTCTTTGTTTTTTGGAAATCTTAAGATAAATCCATATTTATAGGCATTTTTTTGTAACCACTTAAAGGCATCAGTGTTTTCAAAGCTTTGATTAACATCATTTATGTCAGTAGCAAGTCCGGTTTGATGTTCAGAAAATCCTGGCCTTGCAGAATATGTATCAGCTGCTTGCTTACCATCTCTTGATTCATAACTATTGTACAGACTTATTTGATATTTGTAACTTCTATAACCAGATGCGTTTTTGATTATGATGTTATCAAGTAGAGCAGCATCAGCCATTTTTATAAAAGCATTTGCGGCATCTCTACGAAGACGATTATTGGTTCCTAGATTGTAAGTGTTTGTTAAAGTTACTAAATCGGTCGGTTCATAGTCTTCATCTAGGTAATAATATTTATTTACTAAAATAACATTTTTATCTTTGGTGTTTGCTTCTTTAGTGTCGACATATTGTGTTTTATCTAAATTGGAATTAACTTCGGCAATTATGTTTTCTGTTTTTAATGATTTGTTATTGTTTTTATAAGTAATATATCTATCGAGGTTTGCTGCAATAAAGTATTTTTCTTTGATAAGTTTGGCGGTCGATGAATTGTGGTCTTTATCTAATATGTCATACCCAGAATTGACAATTGTGATTATATCTTCTGCAGAAACGTTATTATTGTTTTCATAATATGTAAGATATTTTTTTAAATTTTTATCTTGATAATTTGAGTTTGTTATAATTTTTAAAATCGTATCATTCTTTTTTGTTTTTAAAATTAGATTATGGTTTTGAATACTAACAACTTTATCGATAGTTTCAGCTTCTTTATTAGTATATCCTAATTTTTTTAGATCTTTTTTAAAAGTATTGAAGGGTAGTAATATTAGAATTATCATGATAGCTATTATAATGATAAGTGCAATTGTAACT
>JAFUBK010000120.1 GCA_017460245.1 Bacilli bacterium | reverse complement strand
TAAAATATTTTGCCGTGAAAAAGAAGAATTTGCTAAATATACAAAAAAAACTAAAAGAAGGATCATGGTACCGTATAAAGGGTATACCAAAAATGACAAATATTCAAATGAAATAGTTTTAAATGCTAGAGACATAAATATATCAGAAAAAAAAGATATAACACGAATTGATAATGCTGAAATAAAAAGAGTTGAACTTCACGCACATACAAAAATGAGTCAAATGGATGGTATTACAGATGCCACTACGCTAGTAAAAACAGCTTATAAATGGGGACATAAAGCAATCGCAATCACTGATCATAATGGCGCCCAATCATTCCCGGATGTATATCATACAATTTGTGATATCAATAAAAATAATGAAGGAGAACCTTTTAAAGCTCTTTATGGTACCGAATTAACTCTAATCGACGACTCAGTTGACATTGTTACAAATCCAACAACTGACGACCTATTAGAAACAACTTATGTTGTTTTTGACTTTGAAACTACAGGTTTTAACGCTGGTGGTGCTGATTCCATAATTGAAATAGGAGCCGTTAAAATATGTAATGGTGAAATCATTGATAGATTTTCCGAATTAATCGATCCAGGAAGAAAACTACCTGCTAAAATAATTGATGTTACCAATATCACTGATGATATGTTAAAAGGAAAAGATAATGAAGAGACTGTTGTCAAAAGATTTGTTAAATGGTTTGAAAATCTTCCTATGGTCGCACATAATGCCAAGTTTGATGTATCTTTTTTAAAAATGGCTTATAAAAAATATAATTTAGGCGAGTTTACCAACACAGTTATAGATACTTTAGAGCTTTCAAGGACATTAGATAACAATTATGCTCGCCATAGCCTATCAGCATTAGTAAAACGTTACGAAGTACCTTGGGACGAAAACGCCCATCACAGAGCCGATTATGATGCCGAAGGCACAGCCTTAGTTTTCCACAAAATGTTAAAGAAACTATCTTCTAGAAACTTTAATAATATTAAAGACTTAGATAAATTAGTTTCCAAAGATGAAATTCATAAATATGGCACGTCTTACCACATAAACATGCTTGCGCTAAACAAAACTGGGCTTAAAAATTTGTTTAAAATAATTTCTCTTGCTAATACAAAATATTTGTATAAAACTCCTCGTATCTTGCGTAGTGAAATTGAAAAACATCGAGAAGGCTTACTTCTAGGAAGCGGTTGCTATGAAAGTGAAATATTTAAAGAAGCAAGAAGTAAATCCGATGAAGAACTTTCAAATTTAATTAATTTCTACGACTACGTGGAAGTTCAAAGCCCAGAAGTATATGATCACTTAATTCAAATGAACGATTTTGGTAGTAAAGCTGAACTAGTTGAACATTTGAAAAAAATAATAAGGGTTACAAAAGAAGCCGGTAAAATTATTGTTGCCACTGGAGATGTTCATCATCTAAATAAAGAAGATAGAATTTATAGGGAAATTATCGTTAATCAAAAAGTTCCTGGTGGTGGTAGACATCCACTTTCTAGAAAAAACATTACTCAGATACCTAATCAATATTTCAGGACCACTGAAGAAATGTTAGAAGATTTTAGCTTTCTTACAAAAGAAGAGGCTTATGAAATTGTCATTGAAAATCCAAATAAAATAGCTGATATGGCTGAAGTTATTGAAGTTATTATCGAAACAGGCGGTATTCCTTTCGCACCAAAAATTGAAAATTCTGTAGGACAAACCCTAGACTTAGTTTATACAACTGCTGATCGTATTTACGGAAGTCCTCTTCCTCACATAATAGAAGAAAGATTGGCTAGTGAGCTTTATGGTGAAGAACCATTTAAAATAATCAAAGAAGAAGCCAAAAACGAAAATCTTTCCGATGAAGAATACGAACAAACAATTTATAAGCGTCTTCACGAAGTTATGACCGGTGGTTATGATGATGTTCAAAAATTAGTCGGCGATTATATTCAAAAGCATTCTGAAACAAAGCTCAAAAAAGATGAATTGCAAAAAGAAATAGATAACAAACTAACCGCAATTATTGGAGCCCATTTTGATGTTATTTACTTAATTGCGCAAAAGTTAGTAAAAAAATCAAACGACGATGGATATTTAGTTGGTTCAAGAGGGTCAGTAGGTTCATCATTTGTCGCAACTATGATGGGTATTACTGAAGTAAACCCGCTCCCGCCACATTATGTTTGTCCAAATTGTAAACATAGTATTTTTGAATTAAACGGTAAAAATTTAGGAGCTGATTATGCCTCAGGCTATGATCTTCCTAATATGAACTGTCCAAAATGTAAAACAAAAATGAATAAAGAAGGACACGATATGCCTTTCGCAACGTTCTTAGGTTTTCATGCTGACAAAGTACCAGACATTGATTTAAACTTTTCAGATTTAAATCAAGCAGCTGCCCACGAATATACTAAAGTTTTATTTGGAGAGGATAATGTATATCGTGCCGGAACCATAGGAACGGTTGCCGATAAAACGGCATACGGTTTTGTTAAAGGCTACTGTGAAGACAAAGGCATTATTATGAGAAGTGCTGAAATTGAAAGACTTGCCAAAGGATGTACCGGTGTCAAAAGAACTACTGGTCAGCACCCTGGTGGAATTGTTGTAATACCGGGATATATGGATGTTTTCGACTTTACACCATTCCAATATCCAGCCGATGATGTAAATTCAGCTTGGCGCACAACACATTTTGATTATCACGCTATCGACCAAGATGTTTTAAAACTAGATATTTTAGGACATTCAGGGCCAACAAAGTTAAGAATGATTCAAGATCTAACAGGTCTTGACGTTACCAAAGTGCCATTAGATGATAAAGATACGATGAAAATATTTGTTTCCACAGAATCTTTGGGTGTAAAACCAGAACAAATAATGTCTGAAGTTGGAACTTTAGGAATACCCGAATTTGGGACACCTTTTACTATCGGCATGGTTAAAGAAACCAAACCTAAAACTTTTGCCGAGCTTACTAAAATATCAGGGCTTTCTCACGGAACTGACGTTTGGAATGGAAATGCAAAAGATCTAATTGACAATAATATCGTACCATTTTCTGAAGTTATAGGGTGCCGTGATGATATAATGGTATATCTTATGTATCATGGTCTTCCGGCCTTAAAAGCCTTTAAAATAATGGAATTTG
>JAFUBK010000119.1 GCA_017460245.1 Bacilli bacterium | reverse complement strand
ATTTTTATTTTTGACATATTTCGCCTCACTTTAATTTTGTTAGTTGCAAATCATTTAATTTTCATAACTTACTAATCGCCAATTGTCTAATTTATATTTCTCATTATTTTCGAGATTCTTAATTTCCTTTAGAATTTCATTTATATCGTGATCATTAAGCGGTATTGTATTATTATAATAAGTAGAATTAGGATCTGGAAAATATAGTGCTTCCCCAAACTTCTGATGCTTTGAGCTCATGGTTCTTCCATATAAATGAAGATGAAAAAAGGTTTTTCATTACGTAAATACGCCCAATTACCATTTTCTTGATAATTAATCATTATAACGTCAACTCCCCCATTTTTCATACCTATAGTCATAGCATCGCCAACCAGCATAGACAATCTAATAAATTCTATAGCCTCATCGATAGACAGGTCAAGTCTGCTTAAACAATTATCTCGTTTGCTTGAAATGCATAAGTGTCCACCTTCTTCTCGTGATATATGTGGTACATCTGGTACAAACACATTAAAATTTTTTGTTTCATAGATTATTTTCATAGATTCCTCCTATTTATGTTTAAATTATATCATTATTATTAAAATGTTTAAACACTTATATATAAATATAATTTTTTGTTTAATTATAAATCTTTAAAACAAAAACGAATTTATCCTTAAAAGAAAAGATAAATTCGATAATTACTTTATGGCAGGGGAAGCAGGATTTGAACCCACGACATTCGGTTTTGGAGACCGACGTTCTACCAACTGAACTATTCCCCTGTTTTTTAGACAATTGTATTATAACATATCTCTATATTTTATTCAACAATTTTATTTTTTTTCATATGTTATATTAGGTGATTTTATGGCTATTATACAATCTACTTCTAAGGAAAGAGACCTTTTAGCAAGACTAATGAGGGCAGAAGCTCTTGGCGAAGGAGATTTGGGAATGTTGATGGTGGGAAACGTTGTGGTTAATAGAGCTTTGGCTGATTGTTTAACTTTTAAAAAAGTTAATACTATTAGTGAGGTTGCATACCAATCACCTGGTGGTTTTTCTTCGATTAATAGTCCTTTATTTTATAGTAATCCAACAACGGTTGAACAAAATTTAGCAGATAGAATTATTCGTGGTGAATATTATTACCCAGCGACTAATGCTTTGTGGTTTTATGCGCCAAAATCAGGTGAAGGGTGCAGCAATACTTGGTGGGGTCAAGATTTAGCAGGAAGATATAAAAGTCATTGCTTTTATAGACCTTCTAAAGGCGTTTGCCCACAGATATATGAGTAAGGTTTCCTTACTTTTTTTTGTTATATAAAAAAGAGGAATATTTATTCCCCTAATGATTTTGATAATTTTATTTCTATTGTTTTTTCTTTGCCGTCGCGATTTATTGTTAAAGTTGCTGTGTCTCCGATGTCGTGTTTATATAATAAGAATTTGAAATGCGCTGTACTTTTTACAGTTTTGTCATCAACTTTTAAAATAATATCATTTTTTTGTAATCCGGCTTCTTTGGCTGGAGACCCTTCTTCAATGTTGGCAACTATTACACCACTTTTGATGTTGTCATCAATTTTTAAATCAAATCGAAAAAGCATTGCACTACTATTAATATCGTATAATGAAACACCTATATAAGGACGAGCTATTTCTTTTCCAGATTCTAATTTATCGATGCTCGCCATAGCAACTTCAATCGGGATAGCAAAACCCATTCCTTCAATTTCATCGGTAACTAATTTCATAGAGGTAATTCCAATTACTTCACCATTTATATTTACTAATGGGCCGCCACTATTTCCTGGATTAATTGAGGCGTCTGTTTGTAATACTTCCATCATATAATTACCTTTCGAATTGTCATTAACGGTGATTGTGCGATCTTCACCAGAAATGATTCCTTTAGTTACTGATCCCATATACTCACTATTTACCGGAGTTCCTACAGTAAAGACTGTGTCTCCTAGTTTCGCTTTAGTACTATCACCAATTTGAGCAACTTCTAATACTTTTTCAGCGTCGATTCTAATTACGGCAAGATCGGCATAGCTGTCGCCGCCTAAATATTCGGCATCTACTTCTTCGTTACTCATTGTAACTATTTTTATTGCTTTGGCTCCATCTACGACATGATAGTTAGTCATTATATATCCATATTTGGAGTCTTTTTTGTATACAAAACCACTTCCGGTAGCAGTTAGCACATCACCATTATAGTTTTCTACAACAACTACAGCATTATATATTTTTTCTACTGATTCGTTGATTGAACCACTTTCTTTGATAGTAACTTTTTTGTTTGTTACTACTGTATTTGTATTTTTATTACTTGTAAAATATAATGTTCCTAATATTCCAAGTATTAAAACTATTAATGTAATTATTATATGTATAAATCTTTCTCGCATTTTATTCTCCTATTCTAATGATTCAAGTTCATACCAATTGTCAGGAAAACCTATTTTTTGCAAAATTTTTGAAAGTGGTATTACACTTACTATATCATCTAAAATTTCAACTTCTAATCTAATTTCATCCATCATTTCAGAAAATTCTTCGGCACTTAGTAACGATTTTAGCATAATTACAAGTCCAAATAAGTCGTTTTTGCCATATTTATAGACCTCGTCTATTTTGGGGATGTTTAATTGTTCGTGATATTTACTATCAGGAATTATTTTTTGAGTTCGATGATCATATAAGATATCTTCATGAGCACAAACGTTTCTAAAATTTGAAATGATACTTAAATATTTTTCTAAGATTGGGGCTTCTAATTTATAAAAGGAAGCGATGTTTTGTTGGTCATCCTGTCTTAAAATTCCATAAAATTCTGACATAATTCCAAATGATAACACTTTTACTAATACCCACATTGGAATATATCCATAATTATCGATATAGTGCATAGTGGCAGTATGCTGTCGTCCGTTGACGCTTACTTGTCTTTTGACTTTGTTTAAAACGTCTTTTACTTGTCTAGATGCAAGTTTATCTTCTTGAAAGTTTTGAGGATTTAAGTAATCTTTATCTCTAAAACCATATTTTTTTGATAATTGATAACTAATTATTGATTTTATATTATTTTCAACTATCAAAATGTTTTTAAAAAATATATTGCGTAATTTACGGTCAAAAATAAAAGTGGCATATAATTCTTCAAAGGTGGTTCCTTCTAAAAACTTATCTTTTTGACTAGTAAATAGATGTCTATAACCACTTATAAAGAAATAATTTTCTCGTAGTAGTATATTTTTGGTTTTTTCGGGATCATCTATTGTTAGTCCTTTATGTCTTAAAATGGTAATCTGTTCATCTATGGTTTTAAATATTTTTGTTTTTGAACTTGCCATACTATCACCTATTATCCATTATAACATATTTTTCTAATCTTGTTTATAACATTTTAGCTGGCATAATATTTTACTACTGATTTTCTGACTACTTCAGCTATTTTTTGTTGATATGTTTTTTTTTGCAACAAATAGCGTTCACTTTCATTTGAAAGGAATCCAGCTTCTAAAAGAATGCCTGGCCTATTAATTCTACGCTGCATATATTTTGTGTTATCTTCCTTAAATTTTCTATTAGTATTTAAATATCTTTGAAGTTCTTCCTCAAAAATTGCCGCTATTTTTTTGTTTTCTGGATTTATCGAATCATAGTATATTTGAGCACCATACCACGATTTATCACTATCTGCATTTAAGTGAATTGAAATAAACATATCACACCCAGATTTATTTATTATATTAGCTCGTTTTGAAAGATCACTTCTTTTACGATAAGCTGCGTTGTTGGTGGCTAAATCGTAGTCATCATATCTTGTAAGATAAACCGTAGCACCATCTTTTTTTAAGGCTTCTGAAACTTGTTTAGAAATTTCTAAATTTAATGTTGATTCTTTTATTCCTTTATAATAAGCCCCACTGTCAACACCTCCATGTCCGGGATCTATATATATTACTTTTGAGATGAGAGGTAATGTCTTGTTTTCGGCGCTTACGTAATTAAAAAAACACAGTAATGTTATTATAGCTATAAATATATATAATTTATATTTTGACATATAATCACCTAGTTAATTATATGTGTTTTATAAATTTATTAAAACTTGATTTTTTTGTTAAATATAATATAATATTAGCTTATTGGAGGAAGTTTATGAATATATTTAAATTAGCGAAATCTTTTAAAGCTTTTCTAGAATATGATAGAGATCTTCAAATCTATTATGATGAACTTAGAGATTACTGTGAATATATTAATGATTTTGTTATGAAAAGAATAAATTGTTCTGATTTAAATGAGATTCCAATTCCACAAATAACAGAAAAGGAAGCTATTTTTATAAAGCAAACTTTTTTAAACTATCCATATCCAAAAAAACTTAAAAATTTGGCTTTGAAATTATATGCGTCTACTGATTTTAACAATTTACTGTTTTGCGCAAATAATTTAAGAAACGTTCAAGTTCGAAGAGATTTTGATTTAGATCGGCTAAATGAGATGGTTGGAACATATGACTCAAAAAATAATTTAATTGTTTATAATGATTTTGAATCTTTACCACATGAGTTTTTACATTTAGCTTCGGCTCCAGTGACATTAAATCAACAGAATGCTGATTTCTCTGGATTTAGATATGGAACAAACGATTTTTCGTTTGGGAAGGGTATTAATGAAGGCTATACAGAAATGCTTACACGAAGGATTTTTTTTGATGAAAATTACAACACTCCTTCATATTTAACAAATGTATATGCGGCTAGATTATTTGAACTGTTGTATGATGATGTGAAAGATATGGAATCTGATTATTTTCATGCTAATTATCAAGGCCCTATAGCACACTTCATTAAATATGGTTTGATTGAAGAGTTTTTTGAACTTTCTAAGCATTTAGATTTTTTGGCTGTAGCAACGGCAAAGGACGGCGAAGATATTGAAACTTTAAAATTTATAAAACAAATTATTTTAAGAACTGAGGATAGCAAGAAAATTAGTGATGCAGAAGACATTATAGATGAATACTGTGAAAACACTGGAAGCAGACCACACAATAGGATATTTAGTTTTACAAAAAAACATCATTTTAGATGATGTTTTTAGTTGTGTAATTTTTCTTTTATTGTTAAATATCCAATGTATACCGTTTGCAAATTACTGTTTTTCTTACATGTTATCAAAGTTGCTGTATTCTTATCCCGATCTCTTTTTATTTCGACATATCCTGTTTTTGGAACGTCATATATATCTGCAATAATGTATTTATATTTAGTGGTTTGATAATATATGTATACCGTATCATTATACGTTATTTGATCTAAGTGCTTAAAATACGCAATTGATGATGAACCACTATGAGATGCGAGTATTATATTTGTTTTAGCCTCTGTAGGCATTTTTGATCCTGCAATAACTTCGATATTTTTATCAACATTGTTTTTATTTGCGTCGTTTGGATATAATTCTTTTTTGAGATTTATTTTAGGAATTTCTAATACAGGGTTTTTGTAATTATAATATTCTTGTTTGATTACTGGTTTTGGTACATTAAGTGTTGTTACTGTATTTGTCAGTAGCATTATTGTAACTACAGCCTTAACTAAATTTGTTGTCATGGGTTATTTTAAATTTATATATTCCAAAATGCTTTGCCTGGTATTCCAAGCCTGTATTTGGAACTTCAACTATTTCTTTGGGCTGTTCGCTGCTTTTAATGACAAAGCTAAAATTTTCTTGATAACTTAACCTTAATGATGCAAGAGTTTGAGAACCAGGGTAACTATAGATTAATAAGGTTTTTTGATCATAATTATTTCTTGTTAAAGTTACTGTTTCTTCAATAGAACTTTCGCTTAATTGTATTAAAAGTTTATTATCTTCAATTTTAATTTTGTGGTGTTTGGTTTGACTTAAAGTAAAATTTTTTAAAATGTTGTTATAATCTGTTACTTCAAGTTTTTCTCCGTTTACGCCGCTTATAGTTTCGTTTATAAACGACGGAGTTACACTATGCTTTTTTACCAAAGACTCTATTTCGTTTTTTTCTTTGGTAAGATCAATAACTGACCCTGAAGAATTAGTCCATGTAATATCGACGTTTTTTATTGTTTTCCATATTAACTCTTGCGTAGCTACATAATACCTATCCGTCTGATGATTCGGATATTCAAATCCATAATAACCAATTTTTTCTATTTGTTGTTTTTGTTCGTCTGTAAGCGTGTTTGGCCAAGAGGTTGACGAATTGTAAGTTTTGGTATTAATTGGCATTCCGGGGTCTATACAGTAAGCCAGGCGTCCATCTAAATAAAATTTTGTAACATGATTTGATGTGGTATTTCCATCGACGGTTAAGTTATAGTATGTGTCATTTAACCTTTCATATGTGATGTTTTCGGCATGTACTGAACCATTTAATATACTGAACAAAACTATTCCTAAAATAACTACTCCTACTTTTTTCATATTTTTCTCCTTTCTTGCCCCTTATATAAAACATACGATTTTTTGATAGTAAATTCCTTGTTTTTTTGTAAAAAAACGAAAAAAGTATTTTTGCCATTTTTTTAGTCTGATTTTTTTATTTTCAAAATAAAAAAAAGTAGAATTTCTACTTTTCTTGGCTTGAAGCTTTAATAAATGAATCGAATAGTGGGTGACATTTTGTTGGACGACTTTTAAACTCGGGGTGAAATTGACACGCTATAAAGTGTTTGTGCTTTGGTAATTCGATTATTTCAATTAAATTGCTTTTTTCATTTATTCCTGAAAATATTAAGCCTTTTTCTTCTAAAGTTTCTTTATATTTGTTATTAAATTCATATCTATGGCGATGACGTTCTAAAATGTTTTCTTGCTGATAATCATTATAAGCTAGCGTGCCTTTTTTTAGTTTACATTCATAGTTACCTAATCTTAATGTTCCTCCCATATTTACGATATTTTTTTGATCAGCCATTAGGTCAATTATTGGTTTTTGGCAAATGTCATCAAATTCAGTAGAGTTGGCTTCTTTTATTCCACACACGTTTCTAGCAAATTCAATTACAGCTAACTGCATTCCCAAACATATACCTAAAAATGGAATGTTTTTTTCTCTTGCATATTGTATTGATAATATCATTCCTTCAATTCCTCTACTACCAAAGCCACCTGGAACAATTATTCCTTTGATATTTTTAAAAGTATCCTTTAAGTTTTTTTCGGTTATTTTTTCAGAGTCTACCCATTTGATGTTGATTTTTGCGTTATATTTGTAACCAGCGTGTTTTAAAGCTTCCATTACTGATAAATAAGCATCATGAAGTTCAACATATTTAACTACTAAAGCTATCTCAATTTATTTTTCTAAAGTGTTGGTTGTGTCACTGAGCTTTTTCCATGTAGTTAGGTTTATTCTTGGAACTTTCATATTAAATTGTTTTAAAATTATTTCATCTACTTTTTGTTTATAATAATTTATTGGTATTTGATATATGTTTTTTACATCTATGGAGTCAATAATATTTTCTTTTGGAATACTACAATACAAAGCAATTTTTGATTTTAGGTTGTTATCTAAAGGAATTGGTGAACGAGTCACAATAATATCTGGCTGTATTCCCATGCCTCTTAGTTCAATAACTGAGTGCTGCGTTGGTTTTGTTTTTAATTCATCTGATCCATAAATGAATGGAACTAATGTTGTATGAACAAAGCAAGTGTTTGCTTTTCCGAGTTCATTTCTTATTTGCCTTAGTGATTCTATAAATGCTTGTGATTCAATATCACCAATGGTCCCACCAATTTCAGTGATTACGACATCGGCATTACTGCTTACTGAGGCCTCATAAACTTTATGTTTTATTTCGTTTGTTATATGAGGCACTATTTGAACAGTTGCTCCTAAATAATCTCCTTTTCTTTCTTTTTCTATTACTGAGGAATATACCTTTCCGGTTGTTATATTTGAGGAATAGTTTAACTCTTCATCGATAAATCTCTCATAGTGACCTAAATCTAAGTCGGTTTCTGAACCATCAGCAGTTACAAAAACTTCGCCATGTTGGAACGGACTCATTGTTCCTGGATCTACATTAATATACGGGTCGAATTTTTGCATAAACACTTTATATCCTCGTGACTTTAATAATAAAGCGATTGATGAGGCGGTTATTCCTTTACCTAGTCCAGAAACCACTCCTCCTGTTACAAATACATATTTAGCCATATTATCAACTCCTTAAAAAATAAAAACCATACCCTCTTTCGAGAGTATGGTGGCTCTTCTTAATTATACCACAGTTTTGCATGCGTTATATAAAAAGATTAGAAATTTTTCTAATCTTCTGATATTTTTTAAGTTTTGATTTACATTTTAAATATATCAAATGGATATCTGTTAGGCTTTTTTAACGAAAAGATTAATTGTTTTTTAGTTACTGGATGGGTGAACTCTATTTTACTGGCAAATAAAGCTATTTGTCCTTTTTGTGCGTTTGGGTTATATCTTTGATCCGCATATAAAGGATGGCTTCTTGATGAAAACTGAACTCTTATTTGATGGGATCTACCGGTTTCTAAATTTATTTGAACTAATGATAAATTATCTTTATAATCTAATAATTTGTAATTTAGTTTTGCTTCTTTGCCTTTTGGGTTTACACTTGTTGTATTGGTTTTATCGTCTTTGAGTAGTTTATCGATAAAATTACCTTTTTCTTTTATTTTCCCTTCTACTACTGCTAGATATGTTTTTTTAAAGGAATGGTCCTTAATTTGTTTACTTAGTCTTGATGCGGCTTTTGATGTTTTGGCAAAAACCATTACTCCACCTACGGGTCTATCTAACCTGTGGACAAGTCCTAGATAAACATTTCCTTCTTTTTTATATTTTTCTTTTAAATATTCTTTTAGAGTTGTTAATAAATCTTTATCTTTTGAACTATCAGCCTGCACGGGAACATTTACTGGTTTTTCAACTACTAAAAGATGGTTATCCTCATAAATGATATTAATCATTACTTTCCCATCTTCCATAAATGCCGCAAGGTAAAATTAAATTGTTTTTGGTAACCTGAAGACCTACTTCGCCGGTTTCTATTTTACCATTTGGATATAAAGGTAACATACTTGTTTTAAGCATATTGCCTAAAACAATATTTGATACTCCGGTTGTATATGAATTTATTAATAGAAATAGAGGTTTATCACTTAATATTTTTAGGCATGCTTCTAAAAGGACGGCAATGTTTTTTTCGAATTTCCAAACTTCTTTATTTGGACCTCTTCCATAACTTGGTGGATCCATTACTATGGCGTCATATTTATGTCCTCTACGATGTTCTCTTTCAACGAATTTTAAGCAGTCGTCAACTATAAATCTAATTTGGTGATCTTCTAAATTACATAGTTGCATATTTTCCTTGGCCCATTTTGTCATTCCTTTTGAAGCATCAACTTGAACCACTTCAGCTCCTGATTTAGCGCATGCCATTGTAGCGGCTCCGGTATAAGCAAATAAGTTTAAAACCTTTATTTTGCGGTTAGCTTTTTTTATTTTGTTCATCATAAATTCCCAGTTGGTTGCTTGCTCTGGAAATAGTCCTGTGTGTTTAAAGTTGGTTGGCGTTACTTTAAAAGTTAAATCTTCATATTTTACTGTCCAATACTCTGGTAATTGGGTTTTAAAATCCCAGTAACCTCCTCCTTTGGAAGAACGGTGATAATGGCCATCTATGTTAGACCACGCACTGTCAATTTTGGTTTCCCACATTGCTTGAGGATCAGGCCTTCTTAAAATTATATTTCCCCATCTTTCTAATTTTTCTCCATTACCGGCATCGATACATTCATAATCTTGCCAGTGATTGCTTACTTTTAACATACTAACACCTCTTGTTTTATTATACCTTACTCTTCTTTTTTTATCAACAAAAAAGGAAGGGTAAATACCCTCCGAATCCCGAAATAAATATTTTAGTTTCGAATTGACACTAATGTTTCTAGTCCAGCCCATTATGAACTTTTTTTATTTCGACATTCCTCCTTTATATTAAAATTATATGAATTTTATTTTTTTTATTCAATACAATTTCGAGATTTTTTTGGCACTTTACAGCAATTTTGACACAAAAAAAGAGACTTATTTATTCTTTTTAAGTAAGTCTCTAATTTCTTCTAATAATTTAACTTCATCTTTTACTTCTTCTTCAATTTCTTCAACAGCATCTTCTTCTTTTTGTCTTCTGGTTATTTTATTAATAGCTTTTATCATTAAGAAAATACAAGCAGCAACAATTAAGAAATCAATAGCGCTTTGAATAAAATTACCATACATGATTTTAGCATCACCAACTGTGATTGATAATCCAGTAAAATCAATTCCTCCTAAAATTAGTCCGATTAATGGCATTAAGATATCATTAACTAATGAAGTTACGATTTTGCCAAAGGCACCACCGATGATGACACCGACAGCTAAGTCAATTACGTTTCCTTGAGCAATAAAT
Organism: Bacilli bacterium; assembly: GCA_017460245.1. Classification (GTDB taxonomy): domain Bacteria; phylum Bacillota_I; class Bacilli_A; order RF39; family UBA660; genus Coprosoma. The sequence goes on along the minus strand of JAFUBK010000119.1, from coordinate 3,831 downwards.
TCTTTAAATTCTTTAATCATTGTTTTCTTCCTTTCTGCCAATATTATACATTTTTTTTTAAGATTAGTAAAGAAAAACCGATTAAATATAAGTGTTTTGTAATTTAGCGTTTCTTTCACGCATACGCGCGTTTTTAACAAATTGTTATTTTTTTCTCCACGTTATACTAACCCTTGATTTTTTAGAATAGAAAAAAGCCCGTAAATTTGGGCTTTTCAAAAAGATTTTTATCTCTTACTAAATTAGCGTCCCTTATTTTATGCGGAGTTACGGATGATTTGTAGCCTACGTGTCGCCTACATAACAGGTTTTTAATGTTCTTAGTAGTACCTTAGTAATTTTTTACATATTTTAAAATTATATTGTTGATTATAGAACGTTTGTTTGATATAATGTATCTTGGAACATTTAATAAGTTGGGTGGAGCCAATCTTCTATTGAAGGGAGGCGATAACTTGAATAAGAAAGATTTTTTAATCGGAGTATTACTCATTTTTATCCTTCTTTTACTGTTATTACTATTTATAGTTTTAATATAAAAGAAATCCACCTAACTCAGCAATGATTTAGGTGGAACCAAATTTATTTGGCAACACTCAACATAGCGAATTAAGTGTTCCTTTTTTATTGTATGAAGTTTCCTTCATCTATATACACTATATCATAAAATTGTTTTTTTAGCAAATTTTTATCCGTTCTTTTAAAGAATAACTATACCATCTAAATTGCAAATATAGCAATCTGGTAATTTAGACTTTATGTATTCTAATGATTCTTTATCATTTTCAATTTTTCTTCCTACAAATACACCCTCAATTAGCTTAGCGGGTAATCCAAACATAATTGCTGATTCTCTATCGGTAGTGGATGCATCTCTGTTTACTCTATCTTGATTTATAAACTTTTCTACATATCTATAGTCTAAAAACGGTGTTAAAGTTTCCTCATCAAATTCTGTATTCCATACATCATCATAAGCTAATTTCTTTGCATAATCAGAATCCATATTTAAAATAAATGCTATTTGTCTTTTATCAGAAACTAAGCTTGGAATAAATCTAACTTCTTTTGTTTGATCACCCCAGTACATCCATACATCATAATCATTATTAATTTTTTCAGTAACCTCATCAAATTTATGATATGGAATTAATTTACTTTCGATTCTAGATTCAGGCCCTCTGCCAATTGAATATGAAATAGTAAATCCACTATATTCATTAATATAATCTTTTAATAGCATATCTTCTTTAATATTCCACATTCCAACACTATTACATATTTTATTACTTCTAGTTTCGTCAGTAAAATCAACGGCAATAAATCCGTTTTTTAATGTAAAATCAAAGTTTTGTAACCCACCAAATATTCCATGTATAAAAGTGCCTTTTTTTAACTTGACATATTCACCAATACTATATTTATTTTTGTTAATAACAATATCATTAGAATAAAACAATTTAACGTGGTTAATTAATAAATCCTTAATTTTGCCTTCAAATCTTTTTTCAATATTATTTAAATACTTTTGCTCATTATTCATAAGTTATCACATCCTATATCAATTATATCATATAAATTGTTATCTTTTTCTCTCCAACGTTATACTAACCTTTGATTTTTTAGGCATAGAAAAAAGCCCATAAATTTGGGCTTTCCAAAAAGCTTTTTATCTCTTTGAGAATTGTGGCGCTCTACGTGCACCTTTAAGTCCAGGTTTCTTTCTTTCCTTAACTCTTGAGTCTCTTGTGATAAATCCTGCTCTTTTTAGTATTTTTCTATAACTATCTTCTTTTTCTTCGTTGTCTTTATCATATTCTAATAAAGCTCTTGTAATTCCTAATCTGATAGCTCCTGTTTGTCCTGTAAATCCGCCACCGTTAACTTTTATGATAACGTCAAATGTTTTTTCATTATTTGTAGCTACTAATGGTTGGGTTAAATCCATAACGTTAGTTTCATATGGCATGAAATCTCTAACATCTCTACCATTAACAGTTATTTTGCCTGTCCCTGGGGCAATTAATTTAACTCTAGCAACTGATGCTTTTCTTCTACCAGTTCCAGTAAATTCTCTTGTGTTTGCCATTTAAACCCTCCTAGTCCATTTTTAGTGCTTGCGGTTTTTGCGCACTATGTGGATGTTCACTTTCTGCATATACAAATAATTTTTTATACAGTTTTCTTCCTAATCTTACTTTTTGAAGAATTCCTTTTACAGCTCTTTCAATAATTTCTACAGTATAATTTTCTTTCATTTCTTTGGCAGTTCTTTCTCTAAGTCCGCCTGTATATCTACTGTGGTTATAGTATATTTTGTTATCTAATTTATTACCAGTTAAATTTACTTTACCAGCATTAATTACGATAACATAATCTCCACCATCGATATGTGGTGTGTAAGTTGGTTTGTGTTTACCTCTTAATACTGAAGCTACTTTTGTAGCTAAACGGCCTAAAGTTAATCCTTCAGCATCAATAACATACCAATCTCTTACAACGTCTTCTTTTCTTTGCATGTATGTTTTCATACTTTTTTTCCTTTCTCCTTTACATTAGTAAGTTTTCCCAGGACTTACTTATGTGGGATAAATAAATGTACCGTTATCAATTATATTAAAAAAAAACATAAAAGTCAATAAAAATATATGTTTTTTTAGGCTTTATATGTTTATATTTTATGATAAATTTTAATTTTAGTCTTTTAAAACAAAAATATTGTATTTTTTAGTATAAAACGTCTTTCAAATACAATCCTTCTGGAGCAGCTGTTTTTCCAGCTTGTCTTCGATCTTGTTTTTGTAAAATATCTATAATATCTTCACTTTTTCTTTTCCCTTCGCCAATTTCTATAAGTGTTCCAATCATGTTTCTAACTTGATATCTTAAAAAACCTGTTCCTAAAAAAGAAATTGTTATTTTATTTACATTTTTTAAATCTCTAATTAAATTTGTTTGAACTATAGTTCTAGTATAATCTTCTCTTTCATCATCTGATTTAGTAAATGATTTAAAATTATGTGTTCCTTCTAGGTATTTTAATGCTCGTTGCATCTCTACAACATCTAGCTTTTTATTGTATTGGTAAATATAATCTTTTCCGATGGGATTATATTCATCCATATTTAAAACGTAATCATATTCTTTTGCTTTAACGTTATATCTGGCATGAAAATCATCAGAAACTATTTCGATGTTTTTTATGTATATATCCTTCGGAAGTAAACTGTTTAATCCATCTTTTAATTTTTCTGGTGTTATGTGCTTCATATCTAAATCAAAATGAGCTTTTTGATTGTAGGCATGTACACCGGCATCGGTTCTTCCAGATGCATGTATGTCAACATTTTTATTGACGTTAATTTTTTTTAAGTCTTTTTCAAATTCACCTTGAACTGTTTTTTGTTTTGGTTGATTTTGATAACCTTTATATTTTGAACCATCATAGGCAAATGTCATAAAATATCTCATATTATTTTCCTTTCTTTATTTATTGTGATCCACATAGCGATATACGTCTTTAATTAAATCATTAATATTGTCACGATATCCTATACTTATATTGGTTTTTTCTTTGACAATTTTTGAAAATTTTATTATTTTTGGTTGTTCAAGATGATAGCTTTCTAATAGTTTGTCATCGCTAAAAAAAATGTATTTATCTTCGTATTTAGTTAATTTATTTTCACTTAACAAATATATTTGATCGGCAAGCGATAAAATCATTTCGCTATCTTTGGTGGCGATAATTATTGTTTTTTTATATCTAAGTTTCATTAGTTTTAAAAGTTTTATTAAGGTAGATTTGTTTTTAGAATCTAGATTTTTTGT